>CAYFTD010000514.1:0-3446 GCA_964345915.1 uncultured archaeon | reverse complement strand
CCGACGCTGGTGAATATTCTGGTATTGGGGATGGACCTTCTGCAGGTATGATGCTATTCGAGTTTGCGAGTGTCATGTGGATCCTAATCATATTGGTAGGCGGATTGGTCCTGATTGCTGAATGGATGGGCAAACATGTGTCTATGGTGGAGTAGTCCTAAGCTTTGCAAGTGGGTTCAATGTAGGAGCGACTCTATTGTGGCTATTCGAGGATATAGCCACCATGAAACACGAAAGCCTAGGGTCACATCTTTCCTAAGACCTCCGTATTAGATAGTATTGTTGTGTAGTGAACTCTGGAACACCGAAGGACTTATTACAAAGTGGTTAAATCATTTCTGTTAACTCTGTTAAACAAAACTGTTTAACTGATAGGGGAGAATGATGTTCAACACTCTGCGATACCCAACCAAGCAGCAGAACCTCATCTGGCATAGGAGGCGGCAGAAGGACCGGCCTTCAGAGATTGCCAAGGACCTGAGAATGTCAAGGCCCTACGTGAGTATAGAGCAGAGCAAAGCAGAGGGCCGAATCAAGAACCTCTTGGAACATGCTGCGTCTGTGAACAGAGTGAAAATAGACCGTCTGAGTGCTCGATATGGCATTGCTGAGGGCTTCTGTCACGCATATGGCTCACAGGTATACATCGTCTACTCTCCCAAGATTGGTGTTCAGAATTGGTATGTGCACCAGGGAGACTGTGGTACCTGTGACTTGGTGGACGAGTGCAATGAGATCCTTCACACTCTGGCAGAGGAGTGGGAGATCGGCATCCTACCGGAAATGCCACCAACAGAACTTGGTGTGTACCTGTTTGAGACCATCAGGAGGCGACTCAAGTGGGACAAGATGTGAGGAACTACTCAAGAGTTTGCAGGACACCTCCCGGTCTACGGACCATAGGATTGAGTACGAATACGGTCCGCAGAGAAACCATCTTGGCTGCGGGTCTAGTCACGGTCTTGTCCATGGCAGCCCTTTGGACCTATCTGTTGTGGGCACAACCACCTCCATCGCCACCATCTCAACAACAACTCACTCCACATGCTCCCATAGGAATTGATGGGGATGCCAACTTCTCTGACATGGCTCAGCTAGAGGGGTGGGATGGTGATGGTTCTCCTGAGAACCCGTTCATAATTGATGGGTTGGATTTTAACAACAATCATTGGGTAGACGCTGATTGCATCGACATCAGTCATACACGAGTCAGCTTCATCATAAGCAACTGCATTCTCTATCATGCTAGATCTGCTATGTGGGACTCGCTGGCGGCTGGAATCCGTCTATTTAATGTTTCAAACGGTTTAGTAGTCGACAACAAATTCGACGGCAACGACGTTGGCATCTCCCTCAAACTCTCGGATTTCAACACCGTGGTGAACAACACCTTCAACAGCAACAGCATTGGCATTTCCCTCGAATCCTCATATTACAACATCGTGGTGAATAACATCTTCATCAACAGTGACTGGATTGACATCGATCCCATCTTTTATCACCCATATTTCATCCCTGTAGTTCTCCTGTTGGTTGGGCTTGTAGGAATCACATCCCTGGGGGCAAAATGGCGAATGGCCAGGCTCATTCGGAAGGACCGTGAATTCGAAGCCTCCACACAAAGAGAAGCCCCAGTTGATACTTGAGGGAACTGCGGTGAGGACTACAGATATTCTGTATTGAGTGCAGACGGCAAATATCGTTGTCCTAAGTGCACAAAGCCAGTCGGATAGGGTGGTGAATTCGCGTGGCAAGAGAAGACTCCTGCGATCAGGCCAAGCGAGTATTGGCAGACAGTGTTTCATTCAGGAGATTCTACTCGGGTCAATCAGAAGCCATCTTGAAGGCTCATTCTGTACGAACCACTTATCCACATACTTGAGGATGACCTTCTGCGGCGGAAAAGGAACCTTCGAGATTGCGTCTTCGAATGTCGTCCAGATGTATTCGCTGTGCTCGAAGTTCAACTGCACTTCTTGGTCAGGTCCCACATAAGCGACAAAGACTGGGGCTATCCAGTAGTCATCCTTATTCGCCAGATAGAACTGTTCAGAAGTATCTGCAGAATAGAGCTTGTTTGGAACCAGGCCAGTCTCCTCCTTTGTTTCCCTCAGAGCGGCTTCCCATGCTCTCTCTCCCTCTTCAATTCTCCCGGAAACATAGCACCACTCTCCCTCATAGGAAACCTTTCTCCGAAGCAGTAGTGTCTGAGAGGTGTCCTTGGACTTCCTTATCACAATGCATACGATTCCTATGCATTCTACGGGTATCCCCTGTCCCACAGTAGGCTCCTCCAGTGATCATCTCTTTGAGTCTGCATGGGCTTGAGGTGCTTTTGAAGATTGATGCCGCCATCTTCTGGATATGGTTAGTCATTGTCTTGCATCCTAGCGAGCTTCTTCAGTCCAGACTTGGAACGTCTGGCAATGACTGCGAGGAAAAGGAATGCTAAGACCACAAGTAGCACATTGATGAAAATCGACGCGACGAACGCAACCTCAGGTGAAATGGTAGACAATGCCGGGTAGACAACCTCAGAAACTATTCCGAAGAGCCTCGAAACTCCCATGGCGGCAAGCTCGGGAAGAAGCTCACCCCAAGGAGCTGCAATAAGAGAAGCGAAGGCCACGAAAGTGAGAATCTTGACCCAATCGGTCACTGATTTCAACGACACAGTCGCATATGCCAAGTCGTTCTTCTTCAGCTCCGACTCGTCCTGACCTTTCAACCAGGTCAGGAGCGAATAGGATGCCGTCACACCGCCGGGTGCAAAAACGAGAAACACAGCAGCAATTACCACGGCAAGTGAAGCTCCCACAAAGACGAACGAGCTGTACAATGTGTAGACCGCAATGACCATCACTGGTCCGAGGGCAAAAAACAAGACAACAGTTCCTAACAGAGTTCTGTTGTTGATCAGATTACGGAGTGTCCTCCCAATTCCAGAACCTCCATTGTACACGACATGTCTAAAGACCCACTGGCGGGATACGCACTTTGTGTACACCAGCTCGTCAGATATGTCGACCTTGTCCACTCCAAACTTGGCCTTGAATGTGCCTAGAAGCTCCTCAGTCATGGTGAGTCTTCGGCGCCAGAGGACCACTAGCCCCAGCGATAGGAGTCCCAACAAGGCTAAAGACACTGTCATGTACATCTTGGGTTATCTCCGTTGAATCGTCGCCAATAACCCCTTCATCTCCCCAATTCTTGAGGTTGGCAATAGCCTTTTTCATGCCCGCGAGCACCTTCCGAATTGTGGTGTAATCTCTACAGGCCCGCACACCTAATATTAAATAGAGAATGGCTTCAGTAAACTAGGGAACATTCACTGGCTCAGTCCGAGCCAAGGGCCAGATTCGATCGGGGAGTGCTAGTGCCCATCAAAATCGTGCATATGGAAGTACTCATATCAGAAATATGGCCTGAAGTTACAATTCAGTGAG
>CAYFTD010000513.1:0-3602 GCA_964345915.1 uncultured archaeon | reverse complement strand
GTTAGAATCTCTCGGATCAACTAATCGTTATACTTCGGCGTACTCGGAGGAGTACTTTGTGGACAACAATGTGTCTGATCAAGACTCCTCACCTGATTTGGGCACTCACTCAGCTTTTGCGAATCAACAAGCCGGACCCGATTTTATTTCCGATACGCTAACAGAAGCTGACACTTCCACGCCAAGTTATCACGACTGGGATTTCGTCGACCTGGTTTCCAATGTGGATGCATCACCAGACAAGGGCTCCCACAGTGCCTTTGCCAATCTTCAGGCGTTGGATGGCGTGCCTGATAACCTCACAGAGGCAGATCAGATAGGTGTGGGCATAGTCACTGTCGGGACAACATCGACCAACTCTCAGGACGCTGCCACTTTCAGTTTCAGTCACGATGGCCAGAGTGGTACCGACAGGCTACTGATTGTCCGAGTCATGACCGACAATGGCGTCGACGTCAGTGGCACTCCTACGTACGGTGGAGACACTCTCTCCCTTCTGGACAACACCGTCTACTCAGGTGGGAACCCTCGCCTCATCACCTACTATCTTGTGAACCCCAAGACTGGCACAAATACACTCGCTGGAAACCTGACAGTTGCTGACAAGTTCACAGTAGCCGCCACTAACGTATGGGGGGTGGACACCTCCAACCCCATTGACACACCTGTAGTGAAAGAGCAAGGCACGACCCCGGGAGGAGCCCCGGCAGCCAGGTTTGTGGACATAGATGTGGCAAGTGAGACTAATGATGATGTGGCAATGGAAGCCTTTGTTTATCTGGGTACAGCTTCCCCGACTGTCGGTGCAGGACAAACCGAACATTTCAACAACGAACTCGGTGGAACAGGAGTAAGTGGACACTGGGCTTCCGGAAGCAGTGAAGCCGGGGCCACTTCTGTGAATCTGAGATGGGAGTCATTGACACAAGGCAAAGAGTATGTGATTGTGGGATTCAACATAAATGGTGCAGTTGTTCCCGACTATGAACTCGATCTCGAAGTTGCCTGGACGAATGCCGACAATGATGAAACAAACGAGGAACTCTGTATCTACCCTCTCACTGGAGGCGGATGGCCTGCTGAGGCCATCAGTGTTGAAGTTTGGAATGGGACATGGGATACAGTTTTTGGAGCCCTGAGTCCCGATACATGGAACAATGTCAGCATAAGCCCATATCTGACAAGTGCTGCCTTCCAGATTAGATTCGTTGGTGGCAATGAAGACAATGATCCAACCCAAGATACATGGGGAATTGACGCAGTCCTCTTGCATGTCTGGACCGATGTCATAGTGAACTATGAACTAGATCTCGAAGTCGAGTGGCAAGGGCTCCCAACTGATGAAACCAATGAGGACCTGTGCATCTATACAGGGGCAGGAGCGCTAGATGGAGAGAATATCACGGTCGATGTCTGGACAGGAGCCGCGTGGACTAATCTTTTCGAGAATCTGACGCCGGGCACTTGGAACAACATTAGTGTCAAGACATGGCTGACACTCCCCACATTCACAATTCGGTTCAAAGGCGGCACTGAATCAGGAGATGCGACTCAATCCTCATGGTCAATTGATGCAACCCTGCTTCATCTGTACAATTATGTGCCCCAGAACGACCTAGAGCCCTCCATCAGCAACATTGACGATGGCACCTACTTGTACGCAAGACTGAGAGAGTATCAGATTACGGCGTATGCATCTGATGCAGATGGCTATGGCGATGTCGATTTGCTACAGCTTTCGCTCTACTCAAACGATCGTACTACTCTATATTGGACACTTGAGTACGATGAGGATCTGAATACCTTCTCTGAATTCAATGACACCTTCAACTACGTAACGCTGAACGCTCCGGGGTCATTTGCCATTAGGTCGGGGAACGAAATCAATGCAACCTTCCAAGTAGCCATCTCTTGGAACCATCCAGACGTCACCGATGCCGACGTACTTTGCTACGTTGTGGATAGCAGGCCCGAGAACTCCACTGACTGGTTTGAAGTGAATTGGGACGTCGAAACACGTCTCGCCATCACAGGTGTTGCTGCAAATGATATGATAGGAACTCCGGATAGAGGAGATATTGATGGTCTATTCTATGTAAGTGGGTCAGTCGCCTACTTCGGTTCAAGCCTAATCCCTCTATCAAATGAGGTCGACATATGGGTATCCAGCTCTCAATATGGGACCAACCCAGGACCTTGGAATGACCTCGACTTGCCCTCTGGCCAATTCAACGTGTCATGCTATGCAGACGACGAATCTGGACTGGATACGTACTACATAATGGCTGTTGCAGAGGGTGCTGGTTCTGGAGGGTCTGGTCTCAATCAATCGACGGTCGTGCAGACTTACATTGCTGACCAAATAGAGTTCTACTTGTCTGGCGCTGACGATGGCCGTGTGGACATCGGGACTCCCGGAGGAGTATATTGGAGTGCCAGATATCAGTACGGTCCGACCGATATAACGGCTGGTCTGTCCACCACACTAACGGACTCCAGGACACTATCATGGAACGGATCATTTTGGACCCATGGAGAAACATTCGGCACCGTGACGGATTTCAACTATGGAGTTGTTTCAGCTTCAGAGGCTACCCATGGTCTTTCCAGCTGGGTTCAGACGGCGCCCAATGTCACAGTTATCTGGGATCGTATCAGGATAATGACCGTCGATGCTAATGATACTAGGGTTAGTCTAGGTGCATCTTCCGAACTGAGAGTCACGGCGGAACTAGAATATGATGGTCATTCTTTGGGACCCGGCGACACACTGTACATGGATGATGCTCCAATGACTTGGGACAGCGGCAACTCTTGGTTTGACTATGTTGCTAGCCAAGGGACAGTCGGACTTTGGACGTACTTCGTGAACAGCACAGGTGCATTCGAGTCCAGTTATGGAATTACAGTGGTGAATCTGACTCTGATCTCGAGGGACGTCATTTGGGACAGAATCACAGTAATCTCATACGATGTGAGTGACAATCGTACCAACATTGGTGACCCTGTCTCGGTGAATGTCACTCTACAATTCGAATATGACTCAAGTCCTGTCACAGTTGGCACAGTGACTCTCAATGGTGGTCCTCCACTTCTGCCTCTCGGAAGCGGGGTGTGGCAACACGACCATGTCGAACCGACGGTGACACCTTACACCTTTGATACAGTCGCCACTTCCACCAACGACCATGGCATAACCGTCGTCAATCAGAACTCGAAGTCCGTCCTTGTGGTGTGGGATTCAATCACTGTTTCAATCTCGGTATTGGACACCAGGATTGACGTGGGAGCCAACGCCTCAATCAGCTACAGTGCAGTCTATGATTACGACTCCGGGCCGTACGATGGAATCCTGACTCTGAACTATACGACCTATGCTCACGGGACAGTAGGCAAGCGGTTCTATACCATGCAAAGTGCCACTGGTGACACGTATGGTATTTCAGCTATAAGCACCAATCAGGTTGTGTCAATTGTCTGGGACCAATTACACGTCACTACATATTCAGTCACAGATGACAGAACTAACATCGGTACAAGTGAGAGCGTTTATGCCTTCATAGAATACGACTTTGACAATGAGCCATTCACAGACTCCTTCG
>CAYFTD010000512.1:0-10587 GCA_964345915.1 uncultured archaeon | reverse complement strand
ACATACAACTTGAAGACCTGGAAGTCTTCCACTACGTGGTGCCGTGGATTGATGATTACGATGCCACGAGCAAAGTCGAACTGAAACAATAGGTCATCTCCTGCGACCAACTTGACATTGCCCTCTTGAGCTGTTGTGGTCTTGCTCCAAATCTTGCCGAATCGGGAAACGAAATGCTTCAGCGAGCTGACTCTCAGAGCTGACAAGAAGTCCTTGGTCTGGAGCCGACGATCAACCATCCCTCTGCCTTTACGTTCCAGCACGAAACGTTTGACTTGCTCAAGATACTGACTGTAGCAGAAGCTAGGAAGATCCTCAGGATCTATACCCAATTCAATCAACATGTTCAGGAAGTTACGGTCTTTGCACGCTGGACGAACGGTGCAGCCCAAGCGGTCCTCTTCGCACTCTTTGCATTTCTCCTCATGTAGTTCTATGAACTCCTTGGCAAGCTGCTTGTCCGACACCTTGTCGAGCAGCGCAATTCTCGATGCTAGACTACTGCTTCGTTGTTTCGAACTCATTACTTCCATCCACTCACTGAGTACTCTATGGATACAGATAGACCTAGAGCAGTTCGGTCAATACTCTCGCCGCAAGAAATGAGACGAAAGTGTTTCAAGTTGGGCAATTGTGTTTCAGTTTGATAAGTTTATGCTCACTGTCACAGCATTTTTCGACTAGAACCACTGCCGAAAACTGAATTTCACCCCACCAATGTCAGCTACCCTTGGCAATTTCCTTTAGCTTGGAAGTCCATGCGCGAATTTCGGTGTTCAATGCGGCAATGTCGTTCTCATTGAGCGTGGCCGTGGGCGGATAGGACTTCAATTCTCTGGCCTTCTTTCCGAACTGGAAGAGCACAGGAGTGTGTCCCTTTATCATAAGCGTCAACTGGTCACGGACCTCTTCTAAGGCTCCAGCCATTTCCTTGGCTTCTGTCTGTGGAGTTACCATCTCAAGAAGGTCCGCCATTACGTCATCAATGGCTGATGGCGTTACTTTCTTCGGTTTCACCTTCTCTGCGGGTTCCTTCTCCTTGGGCTCCTTCTTCGTGGGCTTCTTGGCTGCCTTGGCCGCGGTTTCCGAGGCGGCTTCGGCAATGCTTGCAGCCTTGTCCATGGCCTCACTCATCGTTTCAAGTGATAGGTTGTACTTGCGTTCAAGGTCATCTAGCTGTCTAACGATGATTCCGACAATCTCCTTTGTTTCTGACAGTGAGCTAGCAAAGTCTTGGATTCTATCTTCTAAAGCAGAAACACCCGCTACGTATTGTTGGAGATCGTCTATCTTCTCGTCCACGCCCTCAAGCGAACCGGCCCCTTTCACGTCATTGCTGATATCCGCTACTCCAACAAGAATTTCATCCATCTTCTTGAAGAGAACCTCCATCTCCTTGGAGTCACGAATCTCAACTACCGTCGAATCAACTCCCTTGAGAGAATCAGATAGTCCATCTACCGATTTGAGAAGACTATCTATCTTGGATACTGGGTCAATCTGAGACTGGATGTCCCTGATTACTTCTGCTATTCCCTCTAGCTTCTTCTCAAGATCCGTTGCAGCAATGAGTCCCTCTACCTCTATCCTGATCTTGGTGGTTTCCTCACCAATCTTGTCAATCTTCTTTTCGAGACTCTGAAGACTTTCCTTGTCAGCCATGGCATGCCCAACCTATCAAATCGAAGGCTGTGTCCAGCATAATCTCTGTATATTTAGACTTTCGGGATATCTAAATGATTCGTGAAGGTCTATCCCTCGAATTGTGGGGCAAATTCAGGCACTATACCTTACTGGCACGGATAGAATCTAGTCCGCACTCTTCGAGGATGGGGAAGATATGGGCCTTGTTCTCTGCATTGGTTCCCTTCCAGTCAATAATCGCTCTGGAAACCTTCTCCTTGCTGCGTGATATCATCTGCTGGATAACATCAAAATCAATCTCGTTCAGGGCGTATTTTGGAGCAATATGACCGATTGTTACATCCTTCTCCAGAACCAACTTGTTGAACTTGCTAGCGTAGTGCGTGCCCCCAAAACCAATAGAGGTTTCTGACTCGATTGGTGCTTGAACGCTTTCCATAACTGCTGCGGCAACAGACCTTGCGCCTTCTTCATGTTGCCAGTAGGCTTTGTCGCTGCCAAGTTCGACAAAGAGTATAGGTGTGTCCATGGTTGTGGGGCCGTGATGAGTCACCTCAAGCGTGACATCGAACTCCTCCAACCCACGTCTGACTTTCTCCTTCTGAAGGCTGCGCAAGGCTACAGATGCAAGACTCGCTACGGACACAGAGAGGGTTCTTGGGGCACCTCCATAACTAGCATCAGCTCCGAAGTTGCCGGTATTATGAACCAGCAGAGCAGGCCTGCCCGATTGTGCTCTATGGCGAGAGCAGAAGATGAACACTTCTGCTTCGAAATGCTGCTCCAGATGATCTGCAAAAATCATGTCGCGCTCCGTTGTGATTAGTAAGGCCGAATCTCCTAGCGAGTAGACTGGGTTCCCTTCAAAAGCATCGCCAGTTTCTTCGAAGCCATGTTCAACGCGTAATACGTTGCTTATGGTTTGACTCGCTACGTCTTGAGTCGAGGAAACAAGCACCCTCATTTGGATCATCCGGTTCTCAATCGACTACACACATCTTTAGCAGAGGCTCCAACGATATCTCAAGCTCGAGTGAAACCTTCTCCTCAAAGGACTCGAGAATCTCGGACTCAACGCGATCCTTGTGATCCTTGACTCGAGCCAGCTCACGTTCAATATCGTCCCTGATGCGGAGCATATCATTGCGATGATATTCAAGGTTCTTTCGAGCCTCCTCAAGCTCGTTCTTGAGGCGGTCACTCTCCGCGTATACATCAGAGCCTGCGAACTTTCGGCGCTTCTCCTCCAATTCCTTGGCTTTCTGCTGCAACTCTTGGAGAGAACCATTGCCGATTGCGTTCACCTCTTCAATTGCTCGTCTACCAAGTCGGTCTTTTAGGGAGAGCTTGCCGGTTTCAATTGCTTCTTTGAGTCCCTCAAGACCTTCGAGAAGTCCGGGATGTCCGTCTGGCTCCTCAACGATTGCTGTATAGGGGTCCTCGAAGTAATCAATGAGAGCTCTTTGACCAGCCGCACCTACTCGCACACCTGTGTCTCGCTGGAGGAATTTCTTCACCTGCTTCTTCAGAGGATTCATCTTCATTCTTAGAACCCCAGCCAAACGATCCGCCTCTTCGTCAAGGGTCAGTAACCCGGCCACGTCGGACGTTTCTGCGAATGTATCGTATGTGGTCTTCGCTGTTTCAAAATCAACATTGGCTGTGTCAATCTTCATCCTTGTCAGGCGAATCTGGTCTTCAAATAGCTCCTCACTGTGACCCATATCCTGAAAGGTCTGAATCCTGCTTCCAATTCTTTCCAGATCCTTCAGCCAACTGAACTCAAAGAGGAGCTTCTGAATGCGGTTCATCTCATTCATGAGTTCCTTCATGGCAGAATCAATCTGCTTAATCGTTGTCTTGTGCCTCTTGTCCATCCGCCCAATCCAGCGAGCACCAGCGCCCCAAAGCTCTTGAATGAACGCCCTGATCTCCTCTTGAAGATCCTCCATACTCTGGTGGGTCACCTCTGTGTCGACATAGAAGTCCGCAGTGATGTCCTCGACCTTAATAGCGAACCTGGTGGCAATACCCATGGAATCTGGTTCATCTTCACCTGCTTCCTTCAAATCCCTTGAGAGATCCTTTATGTCTTTGAGAGTCCTCTCTACAACCTTGTAGCTTCTCTCAGCCTTCTTTTTGAATTCCTTAGATCGATTTGAAAGGCGTTTTCGATACCACTTCTGAAGCTGGTCGACAGTAAGAGTTGTCATCTGGGGTGCCACCTATTCGCGTGACGAGATTTCCATCCTACTTTTCAACTTTATGAACTGTGAATGACATTATTGCTCATCAAGAACGAGCTTTTAACCATGCTGACACTGGGGGGAGAAGATTCGTTATTGCTGAGCCCTGCAAGAAAAAGAAAGGTGTGAGGAGGAAACTCTATTGAATCCCCCTCATCTCCTATTCGTCATACTTCCAGTATAAGTAATCGGCTAGCATCAAGCCAGCCGAAGTGAGCTTCGCAAGCTGTCCCTTGTTTTCCATGTCACCACCAGACAGCAAACCCATGTCCATCAGACAGCGGAGGTTCCACTTTGTTGTACTGTATGGTACTGATGTTCTTCGTGACACACGGTCTGCTAGCGCCGTAACGGTCAGGTCATTATACTTCAGCAGCTGCGCACTCACTCTCAATACGAGCTTCTGGTTCTTGCTCATTCTTGAGTCTGCCAGTATGAAGAATGATGCGGCAAGACTGTCAAAAGAAGACTCGGCGAAAGGTTCGTGACTCTGACGTGCCTGGTTGGCACTAGAGAATACATTCACCTCGTGAAGTAATTTGGTACTCACCTTTTGCCTTTGCGACCCGACGTCGATGGGCGGTGGTTTCGGTTTCAACACCCATTTCGCTTTTCACCTCTTTCTTGTTTGGGTCATTTCACGGCTAACCAAGAGGGCATTTAAGCGTTTGTAGAAGCCCTGTTGCGCGGCATCTACCTCATGTCTTCAGGAATCTTAAGTCCCATTGAGCCCAATTTGCCAAACCCCTGGCTGTATAGACTCATGTTGTGCCGAATCTCTTCCTCGGTTTCTGTCACAGTAGCAAGGTATGAGTTTATCTCATCGAGTCCGCTCTCTTTGTACTCTTCCATCATTGAATAGACAGTATCACTCATACGGAGCATCAAGTCTTGTATAACGGTGCTGAGATCGATCATTGACTGAACTACTTCAACCGCATCATCATCAGGCATGTAGGGAAGAAAATCCTCGAGAGCGACACCAGCCTCTCTGCATCGGTCGACCCTGCCAGGAATCACCTCATCATACATTGAATGCATCCATCCCAGGCGTTCCTCGTGAGTCAGAGTTCCAAGGTTCTCGAGAGAGAAGTAACCAGTCCAAGGGCCAAACTCAGAGCTCTCGTAAGAGATCCAATTGTCAAAGGCACCCAGAACACGATGCCAACCCTCTTCAGTCTTTGACATCAATCCATCCCGCGATTTTGTCATCATCGGTTGTTATAAACTAGCGTGAAATACTGAATGACAGAATGACAAACAATCGCCTCTCGATTCTAATTGGAATCCTAAAAAACTCAAATGAGTCAGACACAATTCTCGCAGATGACGATGTCACAACTGAACTTCTGGAACTGGCGGGAGCCAGACTAATAGATGAGCGATTCTGGACACTTGATAGAGCAGCAAGAGTGTCTCTAGCCATTCAAGCCAACCTATTGGGTGCAGAGCTGGAGGAAATCGTGAATCTACTCTCGTGGAAGGACTTTGAGGGGCTCGTGGCAAGAATCCTGACAGAGAACGACTACCGTTGTGTTGAGAGCTTCAGGGAACGTGGAACAAAAGAAGCGAAGGGCATGGAGATTGATGTCATTGGAGTCAAGGGGACGAGTGTAGTCTCAGTTGATACCAAGATGTGGGGAATCAGGGCAGGCAAGTCATCGGCCTTGAAGTCTGCAGCCGAGAAGCAGGAAGAAAGAACACTTCGTCTATGTGCTCAGATGGACAAACTGGCGGAGAAACTGGGTGGTATCCCCAGGGGGGTATACTCACTCACGCCAGTTCTTGTCACTTGGATGGTTGAAGAGGTTGTCTTCCACGAGGGAGTTCCCGTTGTCCCCGTATTCAAACTTAACACGTTCTTGCAGGACATGCCAATCTATCAAGATATGATCGCATCTTCCGACTGCATCTTTCGCTGCTAGTGCTTGATTTGTCCGTGCAAGCTAGTCATGACTTGCCTTCAACAGTCCAGTGAGATTCATGAGTGCCGTCTGAGTATGTGATTCTCACGTGCTGAGTCGCTAGAACCCGGAAATTCCTGTATAGTCGATCAAGCTCGGCCAGACTGTATGGTGCTGTCCAGTTGATGCCTAGCCGCTCCCTAAAGACCGAACTTGGCACACCAATGTCACATACATACAGGTCTCCGAGAGCTTCCGGCCGTGTTTCAAGGAAACCTGATTTCACGAAGGCAATCGTCAACGTGGCGATGGGATTGATTCTTCCTATATTCTCGCCTGTGGTCACATCCAATCCGGAAGGAGCATCCAAGGACAGTACTCTCTCTGACTCCCTAAGAGCGGCAAATACATCATTTGCCATTGGGTCCTTACGTCTACTGAATCCATAACCAATGAAGGCATCCAAGACCAAAGTCTTGTCATCTGAAGCAGCAGTCAAGGGGCCTGCAAGAATCTCGGAACCAACTGATTTGAGCCTCTCCAATTGAGCTCTGGGTACGGGACGGAGCGACTTGATACCTTTGGGAACCACGACTTTGGTATTGTAGCCCCAACCAAAGAGTCGTCGCGCAGCGACTAGTCCACCGCCTCCGTTATTTCCCGATCCTACAACAATGAGAAACTGAGTAGATGGGTCCTCTGACATCTTGACTGCTAGTCGTGCAAAGCTGGAACCAGCATTCTCCATCATCAGCTCAACAGGTATGCCCAGCTCATCCATCATAATGCGGTCGACTTCAATCATCTGGTCACGTGATATGCCTGGCAGACCCATACCAAACAGATAGACGCCAATCACTTAGCCTTTGCCAATCATTCTTGATGCTCAGAAGATCACCAAAGCTTCCTGAGGTTCAGCTTTTTATCTGGTCAGTACTCTTCACCAGACAGATTCCAAAGCTGGAGAGATGACCAATGGCTCTTTTCGGTGTAGTCTACCACGAAAACGTAAACAATTGGGCTACTGCTAGTCTCATCGAAGCCATAGAGGCAAAGGGACACACGGCTAAACCCTTCCGCCTACCAGATGTGGCAGCCCAACTTCCTCACAGATTCACGCATCTAGACGAGGAGGACGTTTCAGGAATGGACGGGGTCATGGTCCGCACAATAGGTTTCGGGAATAGCGATCAGATTACCTTCCGAATCAGTCTCCTAGAGCATTTCGAGGATGCTGGCATTTACGTGATGAACCCAGCCTATTCATTCAGAAGAGCCAAGGACAAATACGCGACCTTGACTGCGCTGCATAAGGCAGGAATAAGAGTCCCAAGGACATACATTGGCGAGAATCTCGAGGCTGCGATAAGTTTCGCAGATGAGGTCGGAGATGTCATAATCAAGCCACTCATTGGTGCCCGTGGTCTTGGGGCAATCAGAGCCCAACATCGCGAGCTCAACTACCGAGCCATGAAATTCATTCACCAGTTGGGTCAAGTCCTATATGTCCAAGAGGTAATACCTAAGCCAGACCGCGATATCAGAGCATTCGTGATTGGCGACCAGTTGATTGGGGCAATGTACAGATACCTCCCGGAAGAAGACAAGGACGAGTGGAGAACCAACGTTCATGCCGGAGGTCGTGCTGAGCTGGCGAGCCTCAATGATGAATATGCGGAGTGTGCGATTAGGACTGCCGCCACTCTCAATCTTGACTATACTGGAATAGACATCATTGAGTCACCAGAGGGCCCCTATGTGATTGAAGCTAACGCAGCTCCTTCTTGGAGCGCCCTCTCACGTGTTACGGAGAAGAACATCGCAGGAATGATAATCGATAGGCTGATTGAGCAATCCGGTGTAAAATGACTTCTCGGCCATAGTGAATACTGGTACCCTTGATTCAGGATTCGAATCTAAAGCTCGGATTGGAACTACCTAGCAGCAAGGATCTCTTCTACTTCTTCTTGGGAGAGTATCTTGAATGTCTTTTCTGTAGTGTCAATCTTGCCGATCTCTATCTTCCTGGCTCTCTCAGCCGGGGGTTCTTCCGACGTTTCGCCGTTTCTGATCAGTCCTTCCAATGCTAGCTTCAAAGCTCCATCGAGGTCTATCTTCTCCTTGTAGTTCTCTTTGAAGTAGTCGCGGACTACATCAGACTCCTTTCCGATTGCTGTGGCTCTCCAACCCCAGAAGGAGCCCGAAGGATCAGTTGTGAAGAGCTGAGGTCCATCGTGGTCGATTCCAGCAACGAGTAGGGAAACACCGAAGGGTCTGTAGCCGCCAACCTGAGTCACTGACTGTTTGATATCACATATGTTGACGACCAATGACTGGATGGAAATGGGCTCATCGTAGCTAAGTCTGTTAATCTGAGCTCTCAAACGAGCTTCGTCTATCAGCTTTCGGGCATCAGCGTGTAGACCCGCGATTGCTGTGCCGATATGATCATCCACAAGCAGAATCTTCCTGAGAGTGTCTAGATCTACAAGCGAATGAGGCGATCTCTTCTCACCAGCAAGGACAACCCCGTCAACGGCTTTGACACCAACGGCAAGTGGCCCGTGGCGAACTGCCTCGGTCGCATACTCAACCTGGTAGAGCCGTCCCTCGGGACTGAAGACAGTGATTGCGCGGTCATAACCCATGCTCTGTGTTGGAAACATGCTTTGATAACACTCCAGTCAATTTGAGCCCCACCGCTGGAAGGGTCAAAGAAACGTCAATAGTGCCACGTTTAAAAGCTTGTCTGTGTGTTTGTTTGCAGCTAGCGCTATCCAAGGCCACTATCGCCATTCTAGACGCATTGATACTCCCTTTGGCAGCCGCCGAAGCACTGGTTCTATCTCATCTCGATCAGGAACCCTCAGACTCTTGGCTTCAGATTTCTTGACGCCAGAAGTGTGCACATAGTTCTGAACCACATACTCTCCTTGGAATCCAATCTCCTTCAGTACCTTGAGAACTCCGTCTATCTCGGCAGGTGACATCAGTTCTCCAACATAGGTTGTTCTTGGCCAGAAGGCGACATCAGAGTCCATGAGTAACTCGATGCTCTTCAAAACTCGATTCCAAGGATTGTCCCGAGTTCTGGCAACGATGGGATATCGCTCTGGCGTCGTCTTTAGGTCGAACCATACCGAATCGAGAAACTGGATGCATCTCTCAAGTACTGAAGGTACCGAGCCTTGTGTGTTCAGGTTGATGTGAACGTTGTCCTCAGCTCTGAGTAGTTTAAGGAGATCAGGGAGGTCTTTGTGAATTGTCGGCTCGCCCCCTGTAACGCAGAAGCCGTCAGTAAGATGTCCTCGCGCTTTCTGAGCGACCTCTTCAACGGGAGTTTCAATCCCGGAGTCTGTAGGGACTAGGTCTGCATTCTGACAATATGGACAGTCGAAGTTGCAGCCTCCGGTGAATATCACAGTGACTGGAATTCCTGGAACATCCACAAGGCTGATGTCAATTATCGATGCTAGTCGCATTGCCCGGTGACTACCTCTCTCAGTTCGTTCATTCTGGGGCATAAATGTGCAACTGTAGGGTCACGTCCGCGTATAGTCTGCGATATTGCTCTGATATGACTGAATATACTCGAATATCCTTACTATAACGCTTAAAGATAGGTTTCGCCCTCATCGAGGTGGGGACCATGCAATGGCGATTAGGAGTATCAACAAGGAGAGTATTCTGAAGAGCACACTCTTTCACATTCAATTGAAACAGTGCCAGTACATAGACGACTTCCCCGAAATGGTCGCAGATATCTTTGAGAAAAGTGTTGAGCGTGGCAGACTTCGAGAGTATGACAAACTGAAGAGGAAACTGTATCGAATCAGAACCAGCTTCTTCGAGGTCAATAAGAGCATAATCAAGAAGAAGGACTTCTTTGAGTCACTCTACAAACGGATTGCCAGAAGGATCTGATGACGTTTCACTCTACCTCTCAACCTCACGCAGCGATAGAATGAACTTGGCACCATGGCTGGGCTTTCCTTTTACACGGTCTCTTACTTCAATCGTGCCGCCATACTTTCGTGCCATCTGAGAAACTAGTGTGAGACCAACTCCTCCAGAATGCCCTCGACGACCGAAGATCGTTTCTTTTCTCGCACTGCTGATTCCTGGACCGTCGTCTGAAACTGAAAGCTTGTAGAATTGTCCCTCCCTGCTTCCAGACACCCATACTTTCGGTTTCTCTCGAGGATTGTGACGCACTGCGTTCTCAAGCAGGTTCCACAAGAGCTCTCCCAGCAATGCATCAGCTCTTACGTGGACTGGCGGTTCTATGTCTTCGACAAAGACTGTAGCACCGTAGACTCTTACCAGTACTTTCACCCTTTCATCTAGAACATTGGTGAGTTCCACGTGCGTAGTTGGAAGACGTCTGAACTCTCCAGCACGCTTCACTTTGGTGATTAGTCTGTTACATCTTTCCACTGCATCCAGAATGTCGCCTTGTGCTTCTGGGAGGTAGCTTTCTGGAATATCGCTATCCAAGAGACCAGCAGCTGTAATGATCACTTGGAGCTGATTGGCTATGTCGTGTGTGAGCAAGTCCAGATAGAACTGAATGGTTTCCTCAGCCTCCTTCTGAGCCGATATCTCTGTGATGACTCCGAATGTACCCAAGAAGCTGCCATCGTGACCTTCTAGGGGCGTGGCTGAGATAAGTGTCGGTACCACTTCGCCATTCTTGTTCACCCACTCAAGCTCATACCGGGCAGTCTTTCCGCTCTTACGTTCGTCGATCTTTGACCGGACCCACTCATAGTCCTTGTCTTTTGTGAACTCAT
>CAYFTD010000511.1:0-10216 GCA_964345915.1 uncultured archaeon | reverse complement strand
ATCTCACTTGTGCCACTACAAACCTCGAGCAGTCTACCACCTCCGTGGAGTACTGCCAGCTTCGCTGCTTTCCTGCGCCAAAGAATATCCAGTCCCATTGTGAGCACATGATTCACTGTTTCGTAAGTGTGGGGGACCTGGGAGAATATTCTCTGGACGCCCTTGCTCAATCTAATCACTCCGGACAAGTCAGCGTCTATAGCGTCCGTCCTATATTATGTATGGAATTGTGTGCGGTTCGAGGCCGAGTAGTCGATAGTATACCGTAATCTGACCCCGATGATGAACGCTATGCTCAATCATCCCAAGAATGATCTCGGCGACTGAGGCCGAGCGATTGAAGGAGTCGGTGACTCGCAAGAGACCATCCGGAGTGACCTTATTCATGTAGTCTATAGCTCGTGTGAACGCTTCGTTCGCAAGCCCTATGATTGCCTCTGAGGACTTGTAAGATTCAAGTGTATAGGGGAGAGATTCCCACAGGTCTGTTGTCAGCCCTCTAATGTAGTACTCTATTGATCTTAGTAGGTGAAGCATGATTTCACTTGGCTCTCGCCCTCCTTTCAGAGGTCTACTCAAGACAATATTGTCGTGGAGCTGATTCACCAGGGGTGAGGTTTCACGGAAATGGCGTTCCATCGCATCCTTCAGAAGATTGTATAGTACGTTGCTATGGACCATCAAATAACAACTCCTTCTGTATTAGTTGATTTGTCAGGGATGTGGAGGCATTCGGGCTATTCACAGTCGCCGACTTTCATAACAATGACTTTCGCCTCGTCAGCAAGGTCACCGAAGACTTGGTGGAAGTAACGGGCAGCATCGACAAAGCCCTCTTCACCAGCCTCTGTCAGGCGATACACCACCTGTCGCCGATCGCCCTCCTCCTTAGTGTCCTCAATCAGATCCCTATCCTTGAGGTCCTTGAGCGCAGGGTAGATTGTACCTGGTGTTGGCTTGGTCCCACGCCGCTTGGCGATCTGCTGAGCAATCTGCTGCCCATTCATGGGAGTCTTGCTTAGTTCCCAGAGGATTTGGAACGTAAGGAAGCCTCTCATGTCACAACAATCAGGAGGACAGCATAGCTCATCTTCACTCTGGTCTGTCACGCGTAATATTGGGCATCCGATACATTTAAGTGTATATGTAGGAGTCACGACAGTAGTATATTGGTCACCCAATACAAGGTGAAGACATTGACAGAAATGAAGAAAGTCACTGAGATGTCGTCTGAAGAGATTAAGGAAGAAGTGAAGAAGACCTACGCCAAGGTCGCGCAACCTGACACATCCAGTTGTTGTGAGCCAAGTGCAGCCGAGAGTTGCTGTGGACCCGAGATGGCTAGTGGAAGTGTGAGAACCTCATATGCCGAATCACTAGGTTACTCTGTGAAGGATATGCCTGAATCAGCGGTAGAGTCCTTCGCGGGTTGCGGTAACCCTGTAGCTCTTGCCAGTCTAAAAGAGGGCGAGGTTGTCCTAGACTTAGGTAGCGGAGCCGGACTGGACATGTTCCATGCTGCACGAAGGGTAGGCAAGACCGGTCGAGTCATTGGTGTGGACATGACCCCAGAGATGAATGAAAAGGCCCAGATCGGTGCTGAGCAACTGGGACTGGAAAATGTGGAGTTTCGTCTTGGAGATATAGAGGATTTGCCAGTGGATGACAGTTCAGTAGATGTCATAATCAGCAACTGTGTCATTAATCTGGCACCAGACAAGTCCAAGGTATTCAGGGAAGCTTTCAGGGTGTTGCGTCCAGGCGGACGACTGATGGTCTCTGACATCGTGTTAGAGGCACCATTGACTGATGAGATTCGCAACGACATCGCATCTTATACAGGATGCCTTGGAGGAGCAATCAATGTCGACGATTATCTGCAGCACATTCGAGATTCGGGTTTCGAAGATGTGGAGATCGTTCAAAGTGCCTCCTTTGGTATTGCAGCCAGCGCGAAGATTGCTGCATACAAGCCGAAGTAGACTGTCGAGAACCGAACATCCTTTACGGGTGAAGCATCTCTTTTGAGAATGCAGTGGTTCTCTGACTAGGAATCCACTTGACTAGGCTTCCACAGGTGAGGACAATCCGCACAGAGAGTTCTTTGGGAATAGATCGTGCGTCATCACGGGAAGACGCAAAACGGCTGAGAGCGGTTCTTGAACGTTTGGTGCCTTCCCATGAATGGTCAGAAATTCGCGAAGAACTTACTGATGCACTTTCAAAGAGATTCGATCGGGGAGGTCTCGAGAGTCAGAGATTCTTGATGAACACACTAGAAGTCGACGAGTTAGTCGGCATTGATGTTGACGTGGTAGCTTTATTGAGTTCATTTGAGGATCCTAAGGATTTTGAGGACCTACGTCGCTTGTTCAGCCGGCGGGCTGTTGAGCTAATCCGAGAGCAAGTGACAAGTGGTGGACCCACCCTAGTATTCGACATTGATAGGATGCTAGATACGTCTGCAGCTGTCTTGGTTCCTCTGATAGCAGACCAGAGACAGAGGGAGATGGAAAATGCAACCGTCTACCTCTTGGACGGCATAGTTGATCTCAGAAACCTGTGGTTCACCGGCTATGGATACAGGATTCTCTCTGCATTGGGCACTCATCTTGTGACAGATATGGAGGGATTGCAGTCCGTCAAGCTGGAGCTTCAAGCTATAGGACAGGACCTCGTCGTTAATGATTGGGAGAAGCAAAGCGAATATCCACCAAGACCAAAGATGTCAACCGACTTCCAACTCAAAGTATTACGTTTGGGCATTCGCGAGCGCCAAGAGCTGCCGGGTGGTCTTCTCTCACTACTGATAACTCAATGCGTTGAGAAGATGGAGTCTAGAAAGCTCGCACTCTTGGCTGATGTTGTAGCACTGGACACCTCTCCTTATGTGATATTGAGAGAGGTCCTTCAGACGCACGTACTCGTCGAGGATGCCCTAGTTCAGAACGGGATTGGAGAGCTCATTAAGTCTGAGAAACGTCCATCAGCGCTCTTCAAGATGCTCAGGACAAAGGAAGCCATTCTAAAGAAGAGCATCATTCAGAAAGCCATTGGTGCTGCAATTCAGACAAGTGTCAATCCGCAGCGAGCCATGGAAGCCATTGCGGACGAGTCAAATGTTTGGGGAAGTCCCGAGATTCAAGAGGCGATTTCAGAAGCAATCAAGTCTTCCCATAGGCCTTGGGCCCTTGTCCGTGCACTTGGAGAGGAGGGGTTAGTATGCACCAGACCGGTCATGAATGCGATAACGAGAGCCTTGATTTCGGTTCCAGACCCTTCTGACCTGGTCGCAGATGTTCTTGGGACACGTTGTCTCCGTGAACATCGTAAGCTAGTTGATGCCGTGATTGAGCGCATTGAGTCTAGGACAAGAAAATGGCCATTGAACAGGTTCTCTTTAGAAGCGATTCTCGCTCATCCGGATCTGATACCCAAGAAGACTGCTGAGAGAGCGATAGCTGATTTCGTCAGTTCACCTAAGACTCGATATCGTGAACTTGACATTATCACTGAGAGAGAGTCGATCGCGGAGAGTGAAACTGTTCAGTCAGCAGTTGCCGATTCCATCAGAAAAGCGAGCGAGCCCTTACTCATATTAGAGAAGCTCAAAGACTCGAAGGCCTTGATGGGTGCAGAAGCCGTTCGGCTGGCGATCGAATCGAGTGTTCCGGGTATTGTGGAACAAATACGTCAGAATGAATATCCATGGCTTGTCATTGCTCTAATCAAGGATGTCGAACACCTAACTTCGAATCATAGCATTCAGAAAGAGATAGCAAATGCCATACGGACTTCGGAAGAGCCGCAGAGAATCATTCACGCAATGGGCGAGTCCGAGATTCTCCTCAGTAGTCCTGATATCAAGTCATCAATCATCGCTCGGGAGTCTGACAAAAGCTAGACCTTGAGTGTGCACAGACACAAACATCTACTAGACTAGAGCAATTGAGAACCACCAAAGATGATTCTCATGATCATCTAAGTCTGGTTTCGGCCCGTGAGGTGCTTGAAAGTGATAATTCGGCTTGGGAACCAGAGTCTACTCCGGAACCCACTTCGGAATCAATCGCGTCGCTTTGGAGTCTACTCGTATCTCCTCAAGCTCTTTGCTCAACTGAACATAGCGCTCGTCACTCCGCAGCAACTCGGTTCGTTTCTTGTAGTCTGACTCGTCCTCGTACCTAGACAGGTAGTAAGCTTCGGATGAGTCTTCTGCATTCTCCCAGAAGCCAACGATGTTGATGTCGTGTTTCTTGTAGATCTCTTCAAACTCTGCCCTTAACTCGTCGAGTCTATCGACATGTTCAGGCTTCGTCTTTGACCGATATAGCATATAGAAAGGCATTGTAATCACAGAATAAACTATAGTTAACCATTGTATATATGCCTTCTTGTAGGGCGGCATTTCTAGTAAAATCGTTCGCCCTTTTCCAAACACACCGAAGACTACCTGAGTTGTCGAATCTCATCAAGTGCTTCTGGATTGACTAACGAGGAGGTGTCACCAAGATCCTCGTCAAGGTAGGCTGCTCTTATCATTCGTCGCATGACTTTGGCATTGCGAGTCTTAGGCAGGTCTGTAACGAACAGAATCTCACGCGGTGCGAGAGGCTTTCCCAGCTCCTTGATTATGAGATCATTCAGTTCTGACTGAAGAGCCTCGTTCGGTTCAACTTCAGGCCCGAGAACGCAGAAGACAACCAATTCGTTTCCTTTGACGTCGTGAGGAATGCCGATTGTCGCGGCCTCAATCACGCCTGGGTGGTTCACCACGACCGATTCGGCTTCAGCAGGACCGAACCGCTTGCCAGCCACCTTGATGATGTCATCAGAGCGTCCAAGAATATACCAGAGACCGTCAGAGTCGACGGCTGCGAAGTCGCCATGAACCCATACATCTTTCCATCTTGACCAGTAGGTTTCCTCGTACCGCTGGGGATTCTTCCAAAAACCACGAGTCATTCCAATCCAGGGAGCTCGAATCACTAGCTCACCGACCTGGTCACGGATTGACTTTCCGTCCTCATCGAACACATCGCCCGCAATTCCTGGACAAAGACCAGAGAACGAACAAGGTTTCAGAGGCAGGATTGGGTTGCCCATCACAATCCCGCCAGATATCTCAGTGCCGCCGGAGTAGTTGATTATCGGAAGTCTGCCCCCGCCGACCTTCTCAAAGAGCCACATCCATGGGTCATGATTCCATGGCTCTCCGGTGGAGGCGAAGAACCGAAGCGAAGATAGGTCATGCTTCTGAAAATGCACATCACCTTTGGGAATGAGTGCTCGGACAAAGGTGGGTGACAGGCCGAGCGTGGTGATCTTGTGTCTTTCCACCATAGCCCACACTCGATCGGGCCCGGGATAGTTCGGAGCACCATCGTATATCATGAAAGTAGCGCCCAGAAGAAGAGCACCGAAGACAAGGAAGGGACCCATCATCCACCCCATGTCTGTCATCCAAAAGAGGATTTGACCTGGGTGTAGATCCGTACCGAAGGCCATATCCTGGGCTGACTTCACCGGGAAGCCACAATGAGTATGAAGGGCCCCCTTTGGCGTTCCGGTTGTACCAGAAGTGAAGATAACCATCAAGGGCGCCTCTGCGTCAGTGATTTCTGTTTCTGCTTTACTAGACTGACTCAAGACAAGGTCGTGCCACCAGTGATCACGACCTGCTTGAAGAGGAACCTCGAGATTTGCATTGTTCAACACAATCATGTGTTCAAGGGTGGACACTTGCTCAGCGGCCTCGTCTGCGATCTCCTTGATGTTGATGGGCCTGCCTCTTCGAAAGAAGCCATCAGCCGTGAACAAGGCCTTTGCATCGGCATCCGCTAGTCGAGTGACGACAGCCCATACTCCAAATCCAGAGAAGAGGGGTAACGAGATCGCCCCAATCTTTGCGATTGCTAGTAGTGCGACAACAATCTCCGGAGTCATTGGCATGAAGATACCAATCGCATCACCCTTGCCTAGACCCAATCCTCGCAATGCGTTGGCGGCCTTGTTCACTAGAGAATGAAGTTCGCCGTAGGTCACTGATCCGTATTCACCCTCTTCGCGTTCCCAGATGAAAGCGGGTTGGTCCTCTTTTGAAGCACCGACATACTTGTCCAGACAGTTGTGCACGATGTTCATCTTTCCACCGACACACCATCTTGGCCAAGCAATGCCACTGGATAGGTCAACGACCGTGGTGTAGGGCTCATAGAACTGGATGTCGAGATACTCAAGTACAGACGCGGTGAACCATGCGACATCGTCTGCGGCACGGCGTATCAACTCGTCAAAGTCTTTGATCTGATGCTTCCGCATGAAACGAGTGATATGCGCATTCTCAATATAATCTGGATTTGGTCGCCAGACGATGTCACCACCGAACTCAAACTTGCCGCCCATTCGAACATCTCCTGGAGGACTCACCAAGTTCGGCAGTATTGAAGGAACGACCTATTATACCTGAGGTTAGACCACTGGGCGTGAGAGCACTCCATCACATGATGCCGTCTGGAGCCTTTCTTCGTTCTCGCATCCGTCTGAATGGCGTGTCCTTCTCGTTGATGAGATTCCTGTATTGCTTGAGCATTGACGACAGCGCTCTCGAAGCTATGACCAGACGGTTCCACGCGGCCGGAATGTCATCGCCAATACTCTGTTGAATCATAACGTCAAACCCGTGAGGCCCGTCACTAGGAATCCACTGCGCGATGTCTGCCAGAGTAAATAGGTGAGCGCTAACATCGGGATAGACTCTGTCGTCAAACATCACGTATGGCTGGTAGGGCTCTCTATCAGGATGATCATCCAATAGCCCTGAACAACTCTCCTTGGTTGCGAAGCCTAGGGCGTTGATCTCTCGAATGTATAGTCTTATCGACTTGTCTACATATTCTAGAAACGCATCAATAGATGGTGGCTCGTGGTCTGGAGCATCACGGAGTCCAAGATGCCATTGTGCTTCATGATGTGCCCAAACGACCTTGGGAATTGCTCCTTGATCTACCCACTTCATGTAGGGTTTGAGGAGGTCCGTCAGTTGTTCGAACGCAGTGAGTAGCCTACGCCAGGCGTTAGACCTAGCTTTCTTGAGAATAGTACCGCTGCTTCCTTTGTCGAGTTCTCTGGGTCTGTAGATTATTACATCTCCTGATTGTCTGAAGACAGGCAGCCATAATGCTGAATCTGCAATGGTGAACAGGTGAGCCTCCACACCCAGATACACCTCATGACCTAGGACAATGTGGGGCACGTCACTGTCCTGTGCTCCAAGTCCTAGGTTTAGGGTGCGGACTGATTGGCCTGCTCTAAGCATTGTATCAAGTACGTGCTTCTCTTCGACCAAAGGCATAAGCCGCCACCAAGTACAGCAATCTACACAAGTCGCGATATTCGGGGATAGTTTCATCCTATAGGTATGTCATCAGATAAAGCAATGCGATGACTCCAAGGAGGATGTAAATCGGACTCACCAGAAGGACTCTCCTGTCTATAAGGCGCGACCTCCAGAAGATCGCGACTCCTGCAAGTAGATACCCGAGTATCATCGCTTGCATTATCGACCCCTGATGAATAAGCATGGACACAAAGAAGACGATGACAGTAGTAAGAGTCAGAGTCGTTTCATGTTTGAAGCTCTCTCCCACTGTCAGATTTCGTTTGTAGCCTTTGAAAAGCACAAGATAAAGACACGAAAATCCAATTGCAAAGAGATACGGGAAGCTGAATAGGTCGATGGTGAGTGTCCAAGGAAGAAGGATTTTCAAGAACTGCATGATGAGGACAAGTGGCAACCCCACGACAGTGTGCTTCAGACGCAAGCGCCCTGAATCTTTCTTGCTGGTTAGAGGAGCAGAATACAAGAGGTTAACAAGGACTAGACAACTCACGACCACCAGGAAGAGCAAGCCCAGAAGGCTAGAAACCAACAGGCCCATGAACAAATAAGCCATACACATCACCACTGCTTCTTTCCGTTCTACAGATCCACTAGCCAAAGGCTTCCTGGTGATTTTCTCTGTGTCAGTCGCATCTTCTGCAGCATCAAAGAGGTCATTGAGGATATAGACTGATGAATACGTGATGATGAATGCGACCAACCCGATTATCATCGGAACTGTTTCGAATGCTATTCGGTAGAGGACCAGAAGCAAGACTCCAACCGAGTAGAGTCCTAGGTTCTTGACTAGATTGTCAACTAGATTTCTGAAGAGCAATGTCTTCCGAATCATTGTGATGAGTCTCAAGTCTTTTGTGTCTGCCATAGACTGGGGTAAACACATCGAAAAAGACTGTGATTCTGCCACTGATGAATCAAAGGCACAGGACTAGGACTACCCTTATTGCTGGGAGTACACACGGAAACCGCGGTGTGTTGATTGGACCTGATTGACAAGCGAATCCTCTATGACCTGAGTAACAACTGTAGACTGTCTTTTCAGGCGTTGGCCAACAATCATCAGATGACTGCCAATGCTATCAAGAAGAGAGTTGCGAAGTTGGAGAAGTCAGGTGTAATCGTAGAGTATGTCGTGGAACTGACACCTGCGATGATTGGCTCGGAGGTCCTGCTCGCAGTGGTTTCAACCGATGGAACACGGGACGAAGAGGATTTCGCAGCACTCATTGGTGATAATCCATTCGTTTTTGATGTTGGTCCCCTCACGGGTGCGACGTGTCTTGTGTTTGCTGACTATGTGTCATCGGCTGAGCTCTCAGAGCTAGGCAGATTCCTGAGAGGACTAGAGGGCGTTCTGAGAGTTGAACTCCATTCTTTATTGCGCCCTTCTGAACCCGAGAGGGATGAGTTCACAAGACTGCAGCTCCGCGTGTTGAGCGCTCTGATGGAGGACGCAAGAATGCCATTAGTCGACATTGCCGAGAGATCAGGGTTGACCTCAAGACGGGTTCGAAGAACTATTCAAGAACTGCTCGACAGTGGCGGCGTCAATTTCACACTGAAATGGAATCCCGAAGCTTCAGAGGGTATACCGTTCATTGCTCGAATAGATTTCGACGAGTCAAAGGTCAAGCCTGATGATTGTCAGAAGTGGCTGACAGAAACCTTTCCCATTCCCCTTTGGGAAGTGATGATCTCTTCCTCTGAACCAGTAATCTTCGCATATTTCGTAGCCGCCAATCAGACCCATCTGGAACAGCTTGCACGAGAGGTCAGAAATGCCGAGTTTGTGAAGTCGGTCATCACCTTCGTCAACAAACCGACCAGAGTCTTTTCAGGGCCAAGGAATTATCGGCTCACAGAGATGCTCTCAGAGGCGGGAGTACTGTAGAACATAGTTGGTCTGGTCTGGATGAAGGATTTAGACCGATTCAACCTTGTTCATACGTAGTGTCTTGAGGCTTTGACAGCTCAACAACTACCTTAGATAGACCCGCACGAACAAACTTCGCTTCTAATGCCTTCATGTTACGACGCAAAGAGAGCTCATAGAAGGCGTGAACAACCGAGATTGGAGCAATTGCTAGAAACGGAGCCCCAACAACAGCGATGACGGGAACTGCAAGAACGAGTTCCCATCCTGGCGGGAGAACTACCGTCTGTACCCATTCAATGGTTCCTGCAGCGACAAGGAGGTAGGCAAGGATGGTGGTTATGCCTGCAAAGCCCTTCAATGGCGCAAGGTACCAGTTCCCGACTCCCTCTATGTCCGCTGTCATGCGTCTTCCGCTGATCTCTTTCTTGCAGATTGCTCCACTGTCCTCGAGAAGCCAGAGAGGGACAAATAGAAGCGTTACACCACTGGCTATCAGGATAAGAATGAAGAAGATGGGCAGACCCACTTCAATGACTCCAGCCGATTCGTCTAAGTTTCCGAAGCTCTCATAGACGAATATGTATCTGGCTACCGACCTGATGTTCGAGATTGCCGTTGCAAGACCTAGCGCGACGAAGGCCGGTACAATAAGGCGTCTGCCTTGACTTCTCTTTGTGGCCGTCGGGTCTGGTGCCTGTACATAGTATTTGTAGTTGCCTGCTGTTAGGAATCTATGTGCCTTCCAGAAGAGAATTGACAGGCTGGGTGCAGCCACATATGTGATCAAACCAACGATAACTGAGATTAGATAGACCCAGATGAAATCAACCAGAATATCACCCGGCAGAGGTCGATAGAGTCCAGGAGGATCATAGAATGGGAATATCTCCATGTAGCTGAGCACGACTGCGCCAGCTGCCAAGAATAGAACAACTATG
>CAYFTD010000510.1:0-4250 GCA_964345915.1 uncultured archaeon | reverse complement strand
TCGATGCCGGTTGGGCAGATGTCATTTGGGGCGGAGGACCCACCGTCTTTGACAACCTGATCAGTGATGACTACCTAGAACCACTAGATAGTCCGTTGATGGTGGCAGCTGCTGCTAGGGTCCCCGAAACCTATGGAGGCGTTGAACTAAAGAGAAACAACACGGCTGGTGACTACATGTGGCTTTCGGCAGCCACCTCCGGGTTTGGATTCACCACCAACGACTACTTCTGTGATCTGCGGGGTTTGCCAAACTCTACCATCATTGCGAACTGGACTGACCTAGCCAGCCCTGAGCTCGGTAAGTTTCTGCCAGTATTATCCACTGTTGCTATTGCCGATGCATATGATTCATCATCCGTAAGACGTGCATATGAAATCATAACGCAAGGTTATGGATGGGATGAAGGTTGGTCGATTCTTGCACGAATTGCCGGAAATGCTGGATTCTACAGTGGATCTTCCGCTGTCAAAGAGGCAGCTGAACAAGGTTCGGTCGGTTATGCATTAACGATTGACTTCTACGGCTACCAGTCAACGAATGTCAATCCGAACGTCAAATACATCAGCCCTGGTGACTACACAATTGTAAATGGTGATCCAATCGCAGTTTCTGCTACAAGTACGCAGAAAGGCCTTGCTGAGGTCTTCGTGGACTGGGTTCTCACTGCTGAAGGTCAGGCTCACTGGCTGAATCCTGAGGCTCTAAGGATTCCAGTCATCGAGGCGGCATTTGATGAACCAGGTGTTGACCCATTCTGGGGTCCCTTCCTAGAAAATGTCTATGTCGAAACCGCAGCTTCAGTCATAGCCTCTGGCTTTGATTTCAAGGACACTCTGTCTGCCGTGACTACCCGCTCTTACAGAGCATACTTCAAGGCTGTCTTCACAGATGCACAGACTGAGCTTCGTTCATGCTGGGCGAGACTAGCTGAGGGATATAATACTGGCGTCATCGACGAGACTGAGTTTGCTACCCATGTAGCCAATATGGGTGCAATGCTGTCAGCTACCGATTATAATGCGACCCATTATCCTGGTGGCGTTTTCAGTATTGACATGGCCACTCGACTGAATTCTCCAATACACACTGACTCGGATGTGCGGAATCACTTCACGTCCGAGTGGACAGCGAATGCCATCACACAGTATGGCAATGTCCTAGCTGCTGTCAACGCAGACCCAGACTGGTAATAGTGAGAGGCGTCGAAATTCGGCATGACCGAAGACACTGAAGTACAAGAAATGGACATCCTTGAGGAAGATTCCGAGCTTGTTCCGGCGGATCGTCGGAGCAGTTTCGTGAACACCCTCAAGGGTGTTCCCTATAGTTTAGCCTCGTTGTTCGCGCGAAGAGCCCGTTCACTGGTTTCTTGGTTTGGACGTGGTCTGAGCAGAACCAGAGGCTTCTTTAGTGACCCAACGACAAACACTCGAAACTGGGTTTCAAGAACCCGAGCGAGGGCCGTTGAGGGAGCTCGAAGGACCCGTCGCGAACTAGATAGAATCACATCTATTCAGCTGATTGCAGTTGTTGGTGTATTTACCCTCTTTCTGATACTGCCCCTGTTGAGTGTCGCTGGGTATGCCTTTTTCACTGAAACTGGACAGTTTACACTGCAAAACTTTACGAATCTCTTTCAGGACCCAAGAATATGGCCATTCATCATTAGTGGGTCTGGCGAACTAAATGTCTACCTCAATTTCAATGCTGGCGCATATAACTCGGTACTGAATGCTGTAGCAATCTGGGGTTGGGACTTTGGGGCCATCTTTAACTCGATCTATGTGGCAATAATAGTTACTGGAGCCGCTGTTGTCCTTGGAGTCTTTTTTGCATTTATCATGGCAAAGTACGAATTCTTTGGTAAGAGAGGTATTCGTACGTTATTGATATTTCCAATCTTGGCAATTCCATTTATTGGTGCCATTGGAATCAAGGACTTCCTGTCACTAGATGGTTTCATCAACAAGCTGTTCTACGAAACGCTTCACATCCTACCATCTGCAATCGTACTTCAGGGACTCGCTGGGATGATATTTGTCCAGTCTCTCTCTTTGTTCTCGCTAGTCTATCTGAATGCATACTCTTCATTTATGAGCATTGATCCCTCTCTAGAAGAGCAGGCCGAGAATCTTGGCGCAACTGGATTCAGATTATTCCGGTCTGTCACACTTCCTCTAGCTATGCCAGGCATCCAAGCTGGAGCTATTCTGACCTTTATTCTCAGCATTGAAGACCTGGGCTCACCTATAGTCTTTCAGGACCACCCAACTGCCAGAAATACACTCGCCTTCATGGTTTTTCGGGCTGTAGCAACTCAAGTTGGAGTTGTGGGTACTGAAGGACCTGCTGTAGGAATAGTGCTCCTGGTCTTTGCATTAATCGGATTCATTGCTATTCGAAAATACACAGCATTAAGGTCGTATGACGCAGGAACAAAAGGTGGGCAGTGGAATCCGAGGACAAGAAGATTAAGTAAGAGGGTTCAAGTCCTTCTGTATTGCGTAGTGATTCCTGTCCTTTTCCTTGCTCTAATACCTCAGATCAGTGTTATCATGATAGCCTTGGCTGGGTCATGGTCCCCACAGAACCTGCTGCCTGACGTGTGGACTCTAAGCAACTTCGAAGTCTTGTGGGCATTTCCTGACGTGGCCCGGTCAATCAACGTCACGCTCATCTATGGTGTTGTTGCCACAGTAATAATCGTACTTCTGGGTGCTAGTGCTGCATACATAATTGCAAGAAAGGACATTCCTGGCAAGACTGCACTTGATTTGCTTGTGACCGCCCCAATAGCTCTCCCTGGAATAGTGATTGCCACAGGATACTTCACACTATTCTACAACACTCCAGTATTCCCGATTGGCCATCCGGCGTTTCTGATAATGATGTCTTACACAGTACGGAAGTTCCCGTTTACTGTGAGAGCCGCCTACGCAGGACTGATGTCGACACCTGTGGTTCTTGAGGAAGCCTCCCAAAACGTCGGTGCCAGCAGGAACAGAACCTTCTACAAGATCACGCTACCTCTGATAGGTGTTAGCGTTCTTGCGGGGTCTTTGCTGTCATTTGTGTACTCAGTGAGTGAGGTCAGCACCAGTCTTATATTAGGTAGTGTCGGGCACACGGAAGCGCCACTAACATATTGGACGTCTCGGGTGTTGGCGATGATTGGTCAGTGGGGTGGTTCGACTAGTGCAGCTTGCTTAGGAGTACTTCTTATGACTATGCAGTGGATTGTAATTACCATAACAAACAAGATATTGGGAGCAAGATCTGCTGCCATTACAGGCATATGAGGTGAAGTAGATGGTCGAGATTAGACTGGAGAACCTGCGGAAGACCTTTGGTGAAGTTGTCGCTACGGACGAAGTGAACATGGTCCTGGAGGAGGGTGAACTCTCTACACTCCTGGGACCATCAGGATGTGGAAAGACGACTCTCCTGCGTTTGATAGCTGGTTTCTATGTACCTGATCGGGGGAAGATATTCTTTGATGACAAGGAGGTGACAAACGTACCTCCCCACAAGAGGAACACTGGGATGTGCTTCCAGAACTACGCGCTATGGCCTCACATGTCCGTAACTGAAAATGTATCATACGGACTGAAGTTGAAACGAGTCAATGGCAAGAAGTACACCAAGAGCGCGGTTGAGCGTAGAGTGAACGATACGCTGGATCTTGTGCACATGGGAGACCTCGGACATAGACACATCCATCAGCTCTCTGGTGGTCAGCAACAACGTGTGGCCCTTGCACGGGCGCTAGTCATAGAACCGGGCGTGTTGCTGCTAGATGAACCACTCTCCAACCTCGATGCCAAGCTTCGCCTCGAAATGAGAGAAGAGATCATGAGAATACAGAAGGAGCTATCAATCACCACAGTCTACGTCACTCATGACCAACACGAGGCGCTCAGCATTTCTGACCGAGTCGCAGTAATGGATCTTGGCTACGTTCAGCAGTTTGCATCACCTCGTGAAATATACGAGAATCCTGAAACAGTTTTTGTCGCAGACTTCATTGGGCAATGCACCTTCATTGAAGGAACCATCGAATCTGTGGGAGAACACATCAAAGTCAGAATCCCGCATGATCAGGTTGTCACAGGAAAGACAACCATCGAAGGGTATCCTTTCGAAGTTGGTGAAACAGTCAAGTGTGCAGTGAGACCAGAGGACCTTCATCTGAAACGGATCAGCAAGACGGACAACGAGATTACAGGAAACGTCACAAGGACAATCTA
>CAYFTD010000509.1:0-4177 GCA_964345915.1 uncultured archaeon | reverse complement strand
AAGCTGCCCTTTCTGATTTGGTCAAGGAGGAGTTTAGATGCCGACACCAATACGCATTCCTACGAATCAGTATAGGTCGGTGCTTAAGTAGACATACCTGACTGCAACGACCTCTGAAGTCCGTGGGTTCGTGCACAGTCGGAGGAGTCAGTCTAGGACCCGACGCCTCTCATTTTGTGCACGATAAAGCATTTTTTTCGGTAACCCTCATCATCTAGTTGGTTGATGAAGTTCTCAAGTCTCTTGACTCGTGTGAATTCTTCTTCTATTCCAAGGTCTCTGACAGAGATCATTGCCTTCTTCTTCTCAATTCGTACGTAGACCCCACCAAGGCCTACTGAGTGCTTCATGTATACAGGGTCTTCTAGTCGTCCTTTGACTCTATAGAAGCCCTGCCTTCTCAACATCCTTGTTACCATATTCATCATAGTTGTCGAGCCCTCCCGGCGGCTGACAGGAAGACAGTAAACGTATCCCTCAATATAAACACATTAGGTCTCAAATGGTAAACGTTTGAGTGTTGAGCAAAAAGCATGACGCACAAAATATTCATTGGAGGTACCAAATCTGCACAAGATAGCGAAACTTGTGCAGAAAGTGCACAATATCACCAATCTCACTTCAGAAAGCTTCCAGCGCGCCAAATGTGGCAGTTTCCATAAGCTAACGTTTACTCACCATTTTCGCTTATTTTCATGTAACGTGTACTATCGCGCGTCATTGATGTGGCATTCAGGCGGGATCTGTGGTTCGAAGGCAATGCTTAAAACACGGCCAGATGCTCGGACTTGAGAAGTGGGAAAGAATATGGATCCATGGAGTGACTTCATTCAATTCTTTGCTGGTTTCCTAGACCCAGTAGCCACTCTACCTTTCAGTGCTCCTTTCATTCTCATAGTGAGCCTTGCTCTCGCGTTGATTTCCATCTGGGCGACAAGAAGATTCACTGACGTAGACAAGCTCAAGGCTGACATGCAAGAGATGAAGGAATGGAGAGAGAAGTTTAACGTCGCCCGAAAGACCATGGATGCCGCTCTCTTACAGGAAGTGCAGGACCAGCAATCGAGAATGATGCGAATCAACGCCGACATGATGAGTGCAAGAATGAAGCCGATGTGTATCTACTACATCCCGTTCGTGATCATATTCGCTGTGTTGAATGCAGTATACGGGGCTCAACCTGTTGCAATCTTACCATTCAATCCTCAGGATGCCCTACCTTTTCTTGAACCTTTGTTGGGCATCGGCATTTCAGGAAGTGGATTCGGCCTCTTCTTCTGGCCTTGGTATCTGTTGTCAAGCCTCGGCCTGGGGAACCTGATTCGCCGAGCTTTTGGCGTAGGGATGGAAATGGGGATGTAGGGGCAGGCTATCCGGTCTTATCTGTATCCAGCAATCAAGAGTCCAAACTGTAAGTTTCCTTCTTAGTCCTCACCAGGTATAACGCAAGCGTGGCAATGCCGGCAACGATGATGGAGTACTGAAATGCCATGAAAGGACCGATGTTCTCCCAGAGAAAGCCAATGATGAATCCGGCTGGCAGAGCGCAAAGTCCAATGGCCATCTGAAATGCTCCCAACACACTGGAGCGTCGTTCTTCTTCCACTAGATCGGACACCAGAGCTGTCTGAACAGGTTCAAGTGCCCCACTCATCAACCCGAACAAGACGAACAGGGGAATAACTGTCAGCCAGTCAGAAACGACAAACGACCAAAGCGATGTGAGAATAAGGAGAATAAAGGCTGATATCAGCACGGGCTTTCGACCAACCTTGTCAGATGCCAAACCGAATGGATACGAACTCGCGGCATATACTACTGTGAAGAGGATGTATAGGAGAGGCAGCTGAAAGTCTGAATAGCCAAAATCGCGAGAGAAGAGCATCAAGAATGAATAGCTGAAGGTCGCGAGCGCGAACAACATGGATGCGAAAAGGAACAACTTCAGATTTCGATCCAGACCACGGAAGCTCACTCCCTTGTAGACGTCCCTACCAGGCTTCTCCTTTATGAGTGTCGCAATGATGAGAACCGAACCTGCCGCAGGAATCGCTGCGAGTAGAATGATTCCGTTGTAGCCAATCGCTCCGAAGAGTAGGAACGCTATGACTGCTCCAATGACAGCCCCCAGGGTGTCCATAGCCTTCAGGAGACCAAAGGCCTTCCCGCGTTTCTTTTCTCCAGCAAAGTCAGCAACGATTGCGTCTCTTGGAGGCCCTCTCATCTTGCCCGTCCTGTCCATCGATTTCCAGAAGAGAATGTGGTAGAACCCGGCCGAGATGACGAAACCAATCCTCGATATCATTGAAAGGAAGTATCCAAGCGTTATGAACGGCTTGCGTTTTCCCAATCGGTCAGATGCATATCCTGCACCTAGTTTTGACAGAGAGGTTATAGTTAAAGCAAGTCCATCAACAATCCCAACTTCAAACAGATTCAATCCGAGGCGAACGTTGAGGAATGTGGGCCAGATTGGTGCGATCATATCAGAACTTGCATCGTTCAGCAATGATGCTGTCCCGAAAACCGGTGTTGGATCCATTTCGGTTTCCACTTCAACATCTTCATGCGCCAACTGAACATCCCTGACATCCTGAAGAGCCCCCCCACTTATCTCCATTGGCAGCACGGTTTTTGTTTCGACCACATCAGTAGGATGATTGCCAGCAGAAACGAATCCCGCGTTCCAAAACAAACTGCCTGCCCCGTAACGGATTTATTACCCTCGTGTCACCATGCTGACATGAGTTCAAAGACTTCTGATGTGTACTTCGGCTCTGTGCAGCATGGGAGGCCGGCCAGGTACGCGTCTATGGGACGCAAGCTTGACAAGATTCTAGAGAAGCTGGATTTCTCCACGATTGAGAAGAAGGACAAGGTTGCAATCAAGATGCACCTTGGGTTTCATGAAGGGTATCAGACTGTTCCTGTCTTCTTTGTTCGCAAGGTCGTAAAGGCAGTGAAGGACGCTGGTGGGTATCCATTTGTTACGGACAATCCAACTGCAGTCTACAACGCAGTTGAGAGAGGATATACCTCGGAGACCTGTGGATGTCCTATCATTCCTGTTGCTGGCGTGAAGGATGGCTACACGAAGACGGTTGAGTTCAACTTCGGCAATGTGGATACTCTCGAGCTGGGAGGCGTGTTGCATGATGCAGATGTGCTAATCAATCTCGCTCACGCTAAGGGCCACAACTCGTGTGGTTTCGGAGGTGTGATCAAGAACATCGCCTTAGGAGGCTACCATGGTCCAAGCAGATGGCAGAAGATTCACGGTGTCGAGGCGAGTATTCCTTTCTGGGACTCAGAGAAGTGCACTCCTGAGCATGCGAAGAAACTGGTAGCGAGCTGTGCTGATGAGTTAATCAGCTATGACGAAGAGAAGCACAAGCTGACGATTGGTTTTGGTATGTGTAACCAATGCATGGAGTGTGTTGAAGCCGATGCCGATGTTGGATGTCTTGACATCAAACAAGAAAACTACTCAATGTTTCAAGAGCTGATGGCTAAAGCTGCGAATGAGGTATTGAAGACGTTTGATGAGAAGAAACAGTTCTTCCTCAACTTCGCAATCGACATCACTGCCACATGCGATTGCTGGGGGATTGGCCAACCTCATGTTGTGAATGACATCGGAGTACTAGGTAGTCGGGACATAGTGGCCATAGAAACAGCGGCACTCGATCTGATTGCGAAAGAAGGGCTCATTGAGAGCATGATTCCTCCGTACTTCAGGAATGTGAACTTGGACCCTGAAGCAGACCTTCATCCATTTGCTAGGATTCACGGTCCAATGAAGAACCCCTACTTGGTTACGGAGTATTCCGAGGAGCTAGGGATGGGTTCTCGGAAGTATAAGCTAACAGAGATCCTACCACCAGAAGAGACGTTGAAGAAGAAACCTCCCTCGGGAGTATCGGAAGCGGCTCCATCGTTCTTCTAGGGTGACTCTGGCGAGCTTAAGTAGTCCCCAGGTGACCATAGATTGGAGCAAGCAGGGACAAGAAGCTCTGCATACGACATAATAACCTTTAATATATTCTACTAACAAAGAGTAGTTTGAGCGTTGCTCAAAGGAGCAGATAGAATAGGTGTGACTCAGTTGACAGAGAGCCTAACGCCCGAAGAGAGGTTAAGAAGGTATAAGGAGTATCTTGCTAGCCTTCATTCTCTG
>CAYFTD010000508.1:0-2979 GCA_964345915.1 uncultured archaeon | reverse complement strand
CAAACCTTATGAAGTAGCGGGTTGTTCAGTTCATCTTGGTCGGCTCCTGAGGAATTTGAGATGTCACCTGACGACAAACTGACTGATGAAGAGAAAGAAGAACTCCAAAAGTCACTTGGAAAGGCGGCCCTTGATGACTTGGAAGTCCAGGGCATGGCTCAAGGCCTAGACGAGTCTGAGCCACTTATGATGCCTGTGGATTCGAGTGATGATCTACTTTCGGCGGCTGCTGTTGCTCTCGAGTTCGTGGAAGGAATGGAGATTCCGGAGGGTCGTGAGAGTCCACTCGACGATGAGGAAGCAGTTGCAGGTTTCGATGCCCTTCTCAAGAAGCTGGAAACATTGCGGTCTGACATATCTTCGCTTCAAAGAGGCGTTGTTGGCGTCTTTGCCGCTCAACTGCTCACCTTCAGGGGCAAGGTAGTCGAACTCAAGTCCCGCATCTCAGAAGAGATGGTTGAACGACTTCGGATGAAGTTCTTCAAGACATTCATCGAATCCACTTTCGTTGACATTGTCGACAATGAGTTCGCAGCGTTGGAAAGAGATTTGGTAGATAGAATTGTCGAACAAACTCAGGAGCGCTTCAAGGAGTTTGCTCAGCGCGTAAGAGAGTCGGAACTGGACTTGAGGACGACGATTGTTGAACAACAGGATATCGTCAGGTCGTTCATGACCAGTCTCGAAGAAGATGGCGTTTCTCTCCAAGAGGGACTAGAAACGAAGAACGCAGAGATTGCCAAGCTAGAGCGTGAGATAAAGACGCTTCAGTCCCATCTAGATGCAGCCAAGACATCTGACACCATTACAGAGGAGCTCAAGCTCAAGCTTGCCGAGTATGATGAAAAGGTTGAGGCACTCAGACAGGACATTGCGAAGAAAGACTCAACGATTGATACGACTAACAAGGAGCTCGCATCAGCCCAAGGTGAAGTGGAGGAGCTAACAATGAAGCTTGGCGAGGCCCAGAGTGAAGTTGAGGTCTACAAAGCAGAAGCCACGGCGGCAAAGACAACTAGTACCAAGACTGATGCAGAGTACAAGGCACTTGAGTCCAAGATCTCACTGCTTGAGCAGACGGTTGAGGAGAAGAGAGCCGAAGCAGACAAGAGTGTCGGTCAGATAAAGGAACTCGAACGCCTGACAAAGACTCTTGAGGCAGAAAAGGATGCCGCTGAGAAAGAGAGTCAATCTCGCATGGATGAACTGGACGGGATCCAGGACAAGATTAAGGGAATAAAGGACCTGGAGCAGCGCGTCTATGACTTAGAGGGAGAACTGAAGACAGCTGAAGACAAGATACCAATGCTTGAGATGCAGAAAGAAGCGTTCGAGAAGGCAACCAGGCTCATGGAGAAGGAGAGAGACATCGCCCTCGAGCAGAGAGACCTCGCTGATCAGAGAACCAAGCGCTATATCCAGGTCATGAACACTGAGTCTAACATGAAAGTCTTGGTGATGGTGGACGAAATAGGTTCTGTCACTCTGGCAGAACTGGCAAAGTCCATAGGACAACCGGTTGGTCTCGTGACAAAGTGGGTCAGACAGCTTGACAAGCTTGGCGTCCTAAAGCTGAAGGGTGACAAAGCAGTTTCGACTCTTCGGGACCTCAAACTCAAGGAAGGAGAGGTCAAGCTAGACTGATACTCAGAATCTAGAAGGCTATCGCCTTGTCTCCACCCTGGTAAGAACTGACAATCTGAGTCCAATATTCAGCCATCTTGCCCAGCGCGTTGGAGAAATCGTTTGCCAGTTTGAACTCGCCCATCCGTTTCTCGACGAGACCCACATCACGCAGCTTCCTCATCACCTTGACATAGAGACCGCGACTTGACATTACAAAACTCCTCCAGTCGCTGTCGGGGACGACTCCATTAGACTCTACTATTTGGTTCAGGATCTTTGCCGCTTGTTCCACCTGCATCTCTGTGGTGAATACGTAACGCAAGAGGTGACGAGGGCTGATGAGAGAAGGACGACGAACAATGTGTATCTTTGCCATACTCAATACCCGAGTATCATCGACTGAAACAGAATAAGAGGGCACGTATTACCCTCTTGCCCTTAGACTCCCTGTTGCGAGCATTGGGAGTGTCAGAACGATGAATACAGCAAGAGCAGCCACCGTTTGAAATGCGGCTGTGCCTATTGAGAGGTACCAAAGGGCTACTCCAGTCAGAAGACATGCCAGAATGGGTATCAGCTGAAACGGCGCTCTAATCCTTGCCATTGCTGCTACGAGAATGAAGAATCCGTAGGCAACAGCCGTAAAGGCCAATGCCAGTGCAAACATGACTGCAGTCAATTCAAAGACACCTGGAAGCAGCCAACCCGCTTCTGGCACAAAGTAGGCCACCACCAACCAAATCAAATCAAACAGTATGATATACTTGAGCCCTCCCACCGCGTTCCTGATGTCCACCTCAGACGGGGCATTACTGAACATAATGGTCATAGCGAGAAAGGCAACGATCCAGAAGACCGGGCTGATGACGGTGAGTCCTGCGAAGGTGTAAAGGAACAGGTAGACAAAACTCCCAATCTGTGTAAGCGGATAAGTTGGGTCAGCAAGAATCGTCGGGTTCGATTTCATATCAATCAAGTCCTGAAGCAGATTCAGTGCCTCTCCACCGATGCCTGGCGACTCGGGCACAAGATACGTGGCACCCAAAGCAAAGAAAATCAGGAGCACCAGCGAAACCGCGACCGGTGCAAGATTGATTATGGCTCTCTTGATGGTGCTCTCTGGGTTGACATAGCGCACGTAACCAAGAACCACTCTGTCGTCCTGTTCTGTCACGTTGATTGGTTTGAATTCTACAACCTTGGTTCTTGTGAACACACAACCCAGAGCATGTGATGACTCATGGAGCGCTACGCCAGGTCCAACTAGTAGGTACCATGATCTTGAACCCGGATTCCTCGTTGTGCTGAGGAGTGCCTGAGAAAGGCGTTCCAAGAGCCAACCCAGACCCCAAA
>CAYFTD010000507.1:0-12961 GCA_964345915.1 uncultured archaeon | reverse complement strand
AATCTCCTAACAACCTAGTCATAGGTGGAAGACCAAAGCCCCCGCACATCAGAGGTTCTGTGTCACACGCCTCTGTTGTGCCGGGAGCACAATAGCCACGAGAAGAGCTGTCAATCCTGCTGACCCTGCGTCATCGAATGGGTCCAGTCGAAGATGCGCTTGCGATGATTGAGGCAGTGGTGTTAGCTAATGTCCAGACAAACAACACCCTGTCTGACGACTTGTTTATGAAGGAAGTTCACAACTGGAATTACACTCATTGGATGTGATTTCTTGAAGCTGGACGTTTCCAAGGCCATGAAGATCAAGCTGACCGACGAACTCCCTCCAGATCCAGTCTTTGACTCAAAGTACCGCAGAGCACCCGATAGGGGATACACTCTGGATGAAGAGGATACGGTCCTTGCAGTGAAGAATGCTCTCAGATATGTTCCAGAGAGTCTCCACGAGAAACTTGCTCCAGAGTTTCTGCACGAGCTGCTTACTCGGGGTAGAATCTATGGATACCGATATCGACCATCTGGAGCAATCACCGCGAGGCCTGTCGATGAATACAATGGTATACTGGAAGCAAGAGCGCTTCAATTGATGATTGACAACAACCTCGACTTTGATGTGGCTTTGTATCCATACGAGTTGGTGACGTACGGCGAGAGCGGCCAAGTCTGTCAAAACTGGATGCAGTATCGATTGATCATGAAGTACTTGGAAACCATGAACGCAAATCAGACACTCGTAGTGAGTTCAGGTCACCCTGTCGGTCTATTCCCGTCTCGTAGCGACGCTCCCAAGATGATAGTCACAAATGGGCTCATGGTAGGTATGTTTGATACACCGGAGGACTTTCATCGAGCAGCCCAGCTCTCCGCCGTCAATTATGGCCAAATGACTGCAGGCGGCCTGATGTACATTGGACCTCAAGGGATAGTGCATGGAACCTATATCACACTACTCAATGCCGGTAGACTCTATCTGAGAATACCAGAAGATAGAGACCTTCGCGGAAAGGTCTTCCTCACCTCAGGTTTGGGAGGCATGAGTGGTGCACAGGCCAAGGCAATTGAGATTGCAGGCGGGATTGGAGTAATCGCCGAGGTTGACAAGAGTCGAATCGATACGCGACATGAACAAGGATGGCTCACAAAACACTCTACCGACCTTGACGAGATATTCGAGTGGGTCAAGGAAAACCGAGAGAAGAATACGCCAATCTCTATTGGATACTTTGGAAACGTCGTTGAACTTTGGCAGTACGTAGTGGATAACCAAGTTTCTATTGAGCTTTCGTCAGACCAGACATCTTGCCATGATGTCTATAATGGCGGCTATACTCCTCAGGGAGTCACATTTGAAGAGGGAAGGGAGTTCTTGAAGCATGACCGCGGCGAGTTCAAGACCCTCGTCGACAAATCACTCCGTAGACAGTTCGAACTTATCCAGACCATGACTCAGAGAGGCACTCACTTCTGGGACTATGGCAACAGCTTCATGAAAGCGGTCTTTGATGCAGGTGTTTCGGCAATTGCGAAGAACGGAAAGAGCACTGATGACGGCTTCATATTCCCATCTTACGTTGAGGACATCATGGGGCCAATATGCTTCGACTACGGGTATGGGCCGTTCAGATGGGTGTGCCTCAGCGGGAAGCACGAAGATCTGGTCGAAACTGACAAGGTAGCAATGTCGTGCATTAATCCGAAACGCAGAGGCCAGGACAGAGACAACTACGTGTGGATTCGTGATGCTGAGAAGAACGCTCTAGTAGTTGGGTCTCAGGCCAGAATCCTGTATGCGGATGCTTCGGGACGCGCCAATATCGCTCTAGAGTTCAACAAGCAGGTGCGAAAAGGAAAGATTGGGCCTATAATGCTTGGAAGAGACCATCATGACACAGGGGGCACAGACTCCCCATTCAGAGAGACTGCAAACATTCGAGACGGCAGTAATGTCACAAGCGATATGGCTCACCAATGCTGGGCAGGTAATGTGGCCCGTGGCATGACTCTGGCAGTCCTTTCAAACGGTGGTGGTGTGGGTACCGGGAAGGCAATCAATGGCGGCTTTGGCCTGGTTCTTGATGGCAGCGAGAGAGTAGACACTGTCATCCGTTCTGCGCTAGACTGGGACGTTATGGGCGGAGTAGCCCGCAGGGCATGGGCCAGAAATGAGCACGCAGTCGAAACGGCAGCACACTGGAACAAGTCGATGGATGGCCGTGGTCACATCACACTTCCGTTCGTTCCTCCTGACGGCCTGGTAGAAGACCTAGTAAAGCATGAGCTACGGTCAAAGTGAATGACTGGTATGGTTGTATCCTGCACCTACTCCAGGGCCTGTGGTCCGGTAATTACTAAAGCAGGGTCTAGCGCAATAGATTAGGACACGAAGTTCTGCTCTGTAGGAACTGTGTTCGATTCGAGTGTCAGACGGAAGCTCTTCTGACGGCTTGAAAGCCTGGGGTTGAATCTATGACTATAATGATTGATGGAGTCAGTCTTACCATTGACGACGTCGTTAAGGTCGCAAGACATCAAGAACCAGTGAAGCTCGCTAAGTCCACAATTCAAGGGATTCGGAGTAGTCGAGAAGTAATCGAGAGGGCACTGAAGGAAGGTCGCGTTGTCTATGGAGTAAACACTGGCTTCGGGGATCTCGCCGAGGAGTCAATTGACAATAACGACATTCTTCAGCTACAGGTCAATCTGATACGTAGTCATAGCGCAGGAGTCGGGCCACCTTTCTCCAGAGAGATTGTGAGGGGCATGATGCTTCTAAGGGCAAATGCACTCGCAAAGGGATTCTCTGGTGTTCGATTGAAGCTCATAGACACTCTGGTTGAGATGTTGAATTCGGACGTTGTTCCAGTCATCCCCCAGCAGGGATCAGTAGGATCCAGTGGTGACCTCGCCCCCCTTGCACACATGACCCTAGTGATGATTGGTGAGGGAGAGGCCTATTTCGAGGGTGAGCAGCTCGATGGAGCAACAGCTATGGAACGAGCCGGAGTAAAGCCGATTGTTCTTGAGGCAAAGGAGGGCGTTGCCCTCATCAATGGCACACAACCGATGTGCGCCGTTGGTTCCATAGCCGTTCATGATTCACTAGCCTTGATGAGAGATGCAATTGTTGCCGCTGCAATGAGTCTTGAAGCTCTAAGGGGGACTCGAGCCGCAATGGATAAGAGAATCCACGGCATACGACCCCACAAGGGACAGATTGACATTGGCAAGGCAATGCTCGATATCCTGAGAGACAGTGAAATCAATCGCTCTCATGCGGATTGTGGAACAGTCCAAGATGCCTATTCTCTACGATGCATTCCTCAAGTGTTGGGAGCCTCTCTTGATACGATTCGTTACGTACGTGCAGTACTGGAAACTGAGATTAACTCTGCTACGGACAATCCTCTGGTGTTCTCCAAAGAAGGAGATGTAATCTCTGGTGGGAACTTCCACGGACAACCTGTGGCACTAGCCCTGGACTTCTTGGGGATCGCGATTTGCGAGCTGGCAAACATCTCGGAAAGAAGGATTAACAGACTGCTAAATCCAAGTCTGAGTGACTTGCCCGCATTTCTAACCAAGGAGAGTGGACTTGAGTCAGGAATGATGATTGCGCAATACACTGCCGCGGCTCTGGTTTCTGAGAACAAGGTTCATGCACACCCAGCCAGTGTTGACTCGATACCAACCAGCGCAGACCAAGAGGACCATGTCAGCATGGGTACAATCGCAGCTAGGAAAGCTCTACAGATCCTTGAGAATGTTAAGAATGTGATAGCCATTGAATACCTGTGCGCTGCTCAAGCTCTTGACCTCCTAGCACCACTGAAACCCTCCGAACCCCTCATGAAGGCACATGCGACTATCAGAGGAGGGGTTCCAAAACTGGAAGACGACAGACCTTTACATGCAGACATTGTCAAGATTCGTGAGATGATGGACTTCGGGAGGATAGTTTCCAGCGCAGAAGAAGTGTCGGGGGCTTTGCTCAAAGTGTAGCCCCTGGCTGCCGCTCATTTGACACAAGTTCGACTTTCCTCCACTCGTCAAGGTTTATCTATGTTCCAATTTCTGGTTGCACAGTCTATTGGAGAAGAGTTATGGTACCCACGGATGTGTTCAGTGAATTGAAAGGTCTTACAAAGGCAATGGAGCAATATCTGGAAACAATCTATGATCTGCAACGCCAACATGGCTCAGCTAGCGTCACCGATATCGCAGAATTGAGGAGTGTGAAGGCTCCCAGCGTCACGTACGTGTTGCGGAAACTCAAGAAACTGGGCTTGGTCAACTATGAGCGATATCGAAGTGTTAGTTTGACAAACAGCGGTGAAGAGATTGCAAGAAACCTAGAGAGGGCACACAAGACCATCAAGTGGTTCTTCTGCATGATTGGTATCGATGAGGAAACCGCCGACGCAGACGCCTGTGAGTTTGAACACATAGCTAATGAAGAAACTGTGGAGAAGCTAACACAGTTCGTTGAGTGGGTGAAGAACGCTCCCCGGAGTCCAAGATGGCTTGATCATTTCAGGGAGTACCAAGCGTCTGGAAGTCGTCCGTTAGCGCGCTAGACTCTCTACCAGACCCAGCTCCCTTCAAGGACCAATTCTCGTATGCACGACCTGTCCATTGGTTACCACTGTATGAACAAGATTGACTCCGAATCTCCATGACAAGTATTCTGGATTCGGGCATTCAAGAATGACGATGTCAGCTCTCTTGCCCGGTTCTATACTGCCTACACTCTCATTCCTGTCTAGAGCGTGTGCAGAGTTTATTGTGGCTGCAGTGATTGCCTCTCTTGGCTGCATCTTCATCTTGTAACATGAGAGCGCGATTGTGAAGAACATGGACTCATTTGCGCAATTTGGATTGAAGTCCGTTGCGAGGGCCACAGGGAGGCCCATTTCTATCATCTTACGGGCATCAGCATAGGCCGTGTCAAGACTGAACGCAGTTCCGGGTAGTAGTGTGGCGATTGTTCCGGCCTTGAGCATAGCCTCAAGATCATCATCAGATGCCATAAGCAGGTGGTCAGCGGAAATAGCGCCAACCTCCGCAGCAAGACCAGCACCTCCCAGCTGGACTATTTCATCAGCGTGTACCTTCAGCTTCATTCCTGCACGTTTTGCAGCCAGAAGTATCTGTCGAGACTGCTCAATATTGAATACGCCTTCCTCGCAGAACACGTCGCAGAACTCCGCCAGATTGCGTTTCGCAACAGCAGGTATCATCTCATCGACCACTAGACTGACATAGTTGTCAATCTGACCTTGAAACTCTGGAGGGATTGCGTGAGCGCCCATGAAGGTAGAAGCAAATTCCATTGGTAGCCGCTTCTGAAGGTCTTCAATTACGCGGAGCATCTTCAGTTCATTCTCCACATCAAGACCATAGCCGCTCTTGACCTCTGCAGTTGTTGTCCCACTGCTGAGCATTCTCTCTGCGTAGGAGAATGCGGAACTGCTCAATTCTGTCTGCGTTGAGGTCCGTGTAGCTTTGAGAGTGTTGAGAATGCCTCCGCCACTCTCCAAGATCTCAAGATAGGACTTGCCAGCAAGTTTCATGGCAAAATCATTCTCGCGTGAACCGCCAAAGACCAGATGAGTGTGGCTATCTACAAAACCAGGGATTCCAAGCATCCCCGGAAACTCGATTGGTGGGAGAGATGGCTCATTGTCGACCTCCGCCAGCACGTCCTTGGTACTACCAACGGCCACAATCAATCCATCCTTTATCGCCACAGCCCCTTTCTCTATAATTGATAGTTCTCTCATTCTCTCTCCAGTCTTGGGCTCGTTGCTATTTCTTGCTACAGTTGCGAGCTGGCCTATGTTTGTGAGGACAAGGTCTGCTTTCATTTCACTCCTGCTACAACGGCTCGCTCTCCTAGATTTAGGTTGTGCAAGAGCCAACCTAGGATACTGTTATTATGGAGGAATTCCACTGAGTTACAAGGTCTATGTGGGGATATCGAGCAGGATGGACTATCTAATACTCACCTGGGATGATGTCTATAATCTCACTCTCCAACTCTCTGAGCGAATTGTCAAGAGTGGTTTCAAGCCAAGTGTGATTATCGGAATCGCAAGAGGCGGCTGGATTCCTGCGCGGATTCTCTCGGACGTTCTCTATGCAGATACACTTCAGAACATCCGTATCGAGTACTACTCCGATGTTGCAAAAAAGGGAAGAGAGCCCAAAATCACTCAGCCAATCACCGGCTCAATGGAAGGAAAGAGTGTTCTTCTGGTTGATGAAGTGGCAGACACTGGTGATAGCCTGTTATATGCCATTGAACATGTGAATTCCCTTGGAGCGGGAGATGTCAAGACTGCCGTCCTCCACTTCAAGCCGTGGTCAAGAGTAGCCCCGGACTACTATATGGTCAAAACAGAGAGCTGGACAGTGTATCCTTGGGAAATGCGAGAATCAATCATTGCACTTGTAAAGATCTTCAAGAAAGAGGATCCCTCTCTGGATAGAAAGCAACTCCGTGACAAGTTGGTCTTCGAGGTTGGGTTCCAGCCTGCAGTGGCTGACTACTTTGTCAAGAGATTGTAGACTTTGTCTTGGTGAGAAGATTGCTACTGGAGAACTTGGTCTACGGCGAAGAAACATTCAAGGTTGGCATCGCAGAGATAAACAACAAAAACAAGCTAGATCAGAAATCACTCCTTCGGATGGCCTTGGAGTTCTCAACGGACCTGCTTGCATTTCAGCTCTTCAATCCTCTACCCATAGCCGGGGTCGGCCATCTTCTCTCTGCTTCCCAAAATGCACTCAACGCATGGAAAGGAGGGTATGGCATCGCTCGGAGTCTGGATGTCGAGGTGGCCTTGTATGCGTCTGGCCAACATCAAATCGGCGTGGCTCTAGATAGCGTCGGAGTTCGTGATGGTCTTGAATCCGTTGCACTTGTCATGGTTGCATCAGAAGAGGAAGTACTAGAGGGTGAGTTTCACAAGGTTGTAGAAAGACTGGGAAGTGAAGTGGTACCGCCATTCTCGCAAACAGAGGAACGACTTCGCCATGTGATGGAGCACTTTGAGATCAGCGAGACTGAACTGTCAAACGTGTCGGAATCTGACTCATTGGAATCTCGTTTCAAGGCTCTTACAGGTTGTGTAGCAAGTAGGATTTCCATGGTTTCGTTGGAGTCGTGACAGAATCCTAGTATATGTCATCACGCATAGACATTATCGAAAGAATGTCCTCCTCTGGTTTCAGCAATGATACTCCGGTCCAATCTCCAACAATCTCAATGTACAGTGTCTTATCAGGGTTGTCAAGGTCAACTCTTCGAGGAATAACCGCGGCCACTGCACTGATTACCTCCATGGTTTTCAGCGAAGTATGTCTTCGCCTAACAGTAACTCTGAAGGACTCGTCATCATTGATCCTGGTCAATTGCATCTCGGCAACCCTTACAATCTCGGAGATGTCTGAACGAACGCAGAACTCGAGAGGCGTGAATCGTATCGCATACCTGAACTGGTACGGATTCTCAACTGCAAACTCCTTCAATCGATGAACAACCTCGATTGGATTCAATGCTGTGCGGCAAGCCAGTAGTCCTGAAATCGGCGTACGGGACACTCTCAGGTCAGCGTCTCCTAGCAGATCACCGATGAAGTATTGAACCTCAGAGCCGGCTGCCTTCTCCCTTTCTCTTGGGCATCCGATTAGAAGGTTATATTCCTGCAGACCTTTTCGCCTCACATATCGAATTAGACAATGCGTGTTGTCCAGAACATGAGAGAATTCGGATCCTCCGCTAAGCCCTTACTGATTCTCTCCTCACTGATCTGACCTTCTCTATAGAGCCTAATATCGAGACGCTTTCCTCCAGTTTCTGCTTTCTCGACTCCAATTATGGTGGAATCGTCACTCGCAGCTGAAGGCCCTCCGTCAATGTATATGTCAACCCCATCGCCAAGTTGTTCTATTGCTCCAGATATCTCGAATGGACTGGTTCCACCACTTCTATTGGCACTGGTCCCAACTATTGGCCCTCCAATCTCCTCCGCAAGCCTCCTTGGTATGGAATGGTCAGGCACTCTCACTGCTATAGATGGCCTTTCTCCGCTGATATAATCGGGGACGTTCTCTCTGGGGCTAACTACGAGTGTCAAAGCACCAGGCCAGAAGAGTCGTGCAATGATTTCCTCAAGTGGGTCGAACATGTGGTATGTTTCACATTGGGTCAGGTTGGAGAATAGCAGAGGAACTCCCAGTTTCCGGTCTCTATCCTTCAAGGACAGTAGCCTATCTAACGCCTTCTCATTTAGTGGGTCGCAGCCAAGTCCATAACTAGTGTCCGTAGGATAGACAACCAGCCCACCTTCGAGAAGCACTGAACTCGCCTCTGTTAGTATCTCTGACCAATCGCTCGTGTCCAGTACTCTCAAAACTCTGGGTGTCAAGGTCACTCCTGATTACTCGTCCCGAACACTCATATGAACCATGTCGTTTGCAGGGAATCCAGAAGAGGAATAGGCATGCACGCCGTAATACTGGCTGCCGGAAGGGGTTCAAGAATGAGTCCCCTTACAGACGAGGTTCCCAAGCCTCTCATTCCAGCCGCTGGCTTGCCTCTCATTGAACGGCTCATAACTGATCTGAAGACCGCAGGGGTTCAGTTCTTCACAGTCGGCGTTGGTTGGCGAGGTGAGTTGATTGAAGAACACCTCCGCCAGTTGCCCGATTCCGACAAGATCGAAGTAACGACAGTAGTTGACTACAAACTGGGTCCTCTGAAGACATTCGTGTCTGCGTTGGAACTCACCTCACCAGATAGATTTCTCATTTGCCCGGCAGACTATGTAGTGAATCCGATGATTGTTTCCGAGATAATCTCGGTTCACAATACACGGAGGTCCAACCAGCTCATAACTGTCGGGGTGGACATGACTGCGGATCAAGGCGCTTTGATCCATATGTCAGAAGATGGTCAGGTCAGAGGCTTTGATGAGATAACGAATGATACCAGGGAAACTGGCAGGAGTATCATGGCGTCGGTTGCGGAGGGTACATTGCTGGGACATATGAAAAGAGCCCTCGCGAAAGGACATAACACAGTGTCCTCAGCCTTGAACCAGTTGATTGCAGAGGGATATCACGTTGCATCTGTGCCTGTATCTGGCTACTGGTTTGACATCGACGACTTCAGTGATCTATTGACGGCCAACCGCCACCTTCTCCAAAATCTGAAACTCCCACCAGAGGATTCTTTGTTCGTGCAGTCTGGTGACACCATTCATTCTGAAGACCGTACTGAGATTGCCCCCACAATCACACTGGGGCACGGAACTCACATAACAGGCCCGACTGTGGTCTTCGCAGGAACCACAATAGGTCCCAAGTGTAGAATCGGTCCTAACGTCAGTCTGAGCCGCAACACTGTTGTGCAAGAAGGCTGTCAAATTGACAACTCAATACTATTCGGAAATGCTCTAGTGTCCAAGAGCTCCAGAGTAGACAATACTGTAGTGCATGGACAAGCAATGTACAAGAGATGATGCGAGATGTCACCAAGCAGATTCCGAGTTCGAGGCTTTTTCAGAGGTGCTGTGACTCGCGTGGCAACATCATTACATCGAAGAGGAGTCAGGCCGGACACAGTCACATATTTCACGATGCTACTTGCACTGATTGCTTTTCTCCTGCTCGTTCTTCTACGTTCCGAGCCTATCTACGGAGTGTTTGTATTCTTGATGGGGTTCTTTGATGGTGTCGACGGAGCGCTAGCCAGAATTGAGGAGAGTGGTTCAAGGTCTGGAGCCCTTACGGACTCTGTTTCAGACAGAGTTTCAGAGTTCATAGTTCTGTTTGCAATTGCTTTCGCCTATTCCGGTTCTTCTTTGGCCAGCCTACTTGTACCCCTCTGGGTGATCTTGTGTGTTATGGGTTGGATGATGACCAGTTACAGTAGATCAAGAGCCGAGGGCCTGGGCGTCAGCGATTTGGATGTAGGTGTTGGTGCGAGATCGGAGAGGTTGCTCACACTGGTTGTCTTCTCGCTTCTTACGCTTCTGCTTTGGGGTCTGCTCACAGTTACCATAATGGGACTCCTAACGGCCGCGTATCGCTACTATCACTACAGGAATGAGATCAAGATGGCTCAGAACGAGTCAGTTGACCATCATACTTAAGAGCGCGAGGATGCTGGCCCGCCGCGTCACTGCATGAGGGAGCAAGGCCGATGCCCAAGTTCAGAGCGGATCACTACCTTATCGCTGAGTTCGAGGAGGTCAAGGACACTAAGAAGACCGGAGAGTCTGTCCTAGCGGCGCTCAAGGAGCTGTCAGAACTCAAAGACCTCGCCATGGTGTCGAGGCGGCTTGAGGGGAAGTCATGGTCGGAGATTCTCGGCAGAATCGACATTCCTGAGGGGTCCAAAGCTTTCTGGGCAATGATCAAGAAGGAAGAGTCCGAGCGAGAACCCTACAATCTCTTCATCAGGTTTGACATGAACGCCGAGGCTGAGAACATCGAAGAAGCCAGATTGAAGGTGAAGAGCTGGCTCGAAGGCGAAGTTGTACCGAAGATTCAATCCCTAAAGGCTCTCAAGAGCATCGAGGTGCTTCAGCCCAATGAGGTCTTCTTGCCCAAGTTGAAGTAGACCCTACTCGTTCTCTACACCGACTACATAGAGATTGTTGCCAACTGTCTGAACAATCTCCATGGATGAGTCCCCGTCAATATCACCGTAGGCTACAAGGGAATCACCAGGCTTTGATGCCGTTTTCAGGGAAGCGACCTCCTCCAACTCGAGGCCCGTGAAGCCCATAAGAAGGAGTGTTGAATCCCTTAGACTTAGAAGGACCTGCCCAGCAGAGGTGTTGTCCATTATCCTTCCTATTCTTAGCGCAGTCACCGCATCAGGTGTCTTTATCGTCAGAAGACTCTCCAGAGAGAACTGATCCATCCCGAAGACAGTCAAGGTTCTTTCATCGGAAACAGTTGCAACCTCATCGTATCTCCCCCCTGTCATTGACCCAGTTGCCACAAGGTGAACTTCTTTTCCAACTTTGATTCTCTGAATCTCGTGGAGTCTGTCGTCCGCATACTGATACATGTGTAGGCAGCCGTTCTCGTCTCCAAACACGAATCTACTGTATGGCATGTTTGCGATGGACAAAGGCCTCATCGAGAAGACTGGACTCTCTACAACCTTGTGTGCTAGCTTGTCTAACACAACATCAAACCAACCATAACACCTGAGAGCATTGTCATTCGTGGCTACTATCACTTCTGCACTCTTGTCATCCATCACATTCGTGACTACCAGTGAAGTGGGTAGTGTGCCAATTGGAGTGGAGCTCTTGACCTGAAGCTTCCCATCCATGAATACTAGTAGCCGCAACTGGTTGTCCAGTCCAGCTACAATGAAGTCTGGCTGTCCGTTCCCTAGAATGTCTCCAACATCCAAGACTGCAACGGGTGGAAGTCCACTAGTCTTGGCAATCTCCTTCAACTTCGTTTTCTTTCTGGAAACAAAGTCGAAGACTCTGAGATCCCCATTCATTGTGGAGATGACGATGTTGTCCTTGCCACTGCCATCTAAGTCGGCCAATTCAAGTGAGGTAATGGCCTCTTTGAATGAAACTTGGGTCAACAGACTTAGCTTGGTCATACGAGAGTGACCTCGACTTCACTGGCGGTAGGGGGTGTTGAGCAGTTGAAGTTTGCTAGCACAATTTAAGAGTTCCTCCAACAACTGTCGAAGATTTGCAGAATGAAGCACTTAGCGTTGCACCAGGAACAAACTGATGCGTTTAAGATGTCCTTTGAAGAATGAGAGTCTAGGAGTATGATGTACGAAGGCAAGAAGCGGTCGCTGCTGAGCGAGGACAACTGGTACGCGTCTGAGGAGGAGGTATCAGAGGAACTTCAATCCTTCATCGAGGAGTTTGGCTCCTTCACACCGGAATGGTTCGCAGACATCAAGTTCCATCTGCTGCGCCAGTCTGGACTCAAGAAGGAGAGCAGAGAAGAGTTGTGTCGGCTCTCCATAAGACAGGGACTCTGTCCAAAATGCGACTTCCTTTACACGGCAAAGAAGTGTCTGCTATGGCTCAGACTGTTTCGGCTGATCAATCCCAGATTGATGGACAGAGCACCACCATGCATTCGCAAGGCCTATGAGAAGAAGAGCATCAGGATTGTTGCAGATTTCTTGGTCAAGGCAAACCTGATTGAACCGCCTTTCTACAGGGCACGAAGTGCTCCGTCCTGCAAGGCTCTTCAGCGATGGGGCTATTGCCATCCTGATGAGTATTGTCAGGCAATGGAACGCGCAAATACGCTTGCGTACAGTGTGGCCCGGGATAGAGTCAAGAGGTCCAGAGTCCTGGAGCCCTGAGCATCTTCACCATCTGCTATTGATGTCATGGCTTAAATAACCGCAAGAGCAAAGACCGAACCAGGTGACCTACGATAGAATCCAAGAAAGGTGATCCTCTTGCCGGTCTGGATGTCGACATGATCAGGCTCATACGCATTACAGGGATGCGTGAAGGTGACATCGCCTCAGCAAAGGCGGAGCGAGGACAGGCTTGGACGGATATTGAGGCCAAGATTGGTGACCACGAAAGACTACTTTCACTTGGTGAGAAGCACACCCGTCAGAAGGCGATTCAAGATCCAATCTACGGTGCAATTCTACTTGAGCCCTGGGAGCTAGATGTAATCTCAAGTGGAGAGATGCTGAGACTCCGGTTTGTCAAACAGCTCGGCCCTGCACACATTGTCTATCCAGGAGCCACGCATACGCGCTTCGAACACTGTATCGGAACCAACTTCCTAGCGCAGAAGTGTATCCGTGTTGTGAACTATTGCGAGGACTTGGACGACCCATGTTTCATCCCCCTATCCAACCTTCTTGATCCGTATCAGCAGAAGGTGTTCAGGGCGGTCGCCCTTCTGCATGACGTGGGTCATCCTCCGACATC
>CAYFTD010000506.1:0-4731 GCA_964345915.1 uncultured archaeon | reverse complement strand
GGTCCCAGTGGTCATACTCATATCGGCCATCTTCCAACCTGGATATTCACCAAGTGGATGCAGGACAAGTTCGACACACGTCTCTACTTCCAGATGACGAACGACGAGAAGTTTGTCTTCGAACCTCAGCTAGACCTTGACAAAGTACGTGAGTTCACATACGAGAACACGCTCGACCTCCTGGCTCTTGGATTTGAGCCGGAGAACACCTTCATCATCCAAGACATAGAGCACATTGACCTCTTGTACGAGATTGCTGTTCAAGTCGCGAAGAAGGTCACATTCTCAGCGGCGAGGGCAGTCTTTGGTTTTGACAATAGTATGAACATAGGTGGCATTTGGTTCCCAGCGATTCAGGCAGTTCCAGCCTTCATTCATTCATGGATATATGGCGGGAAGACTCCTTGCATTATTCCATGTGCAATTGATCAGGACCCCTACTGGCGAGTCACGCGTGACGTTGCTGAGAGGGTCGGCTACTACAAGCCAGCTTCTATCCAAAACAGGTTCGTTCCCGGTCTCAAAGAGGGTGGCAAGATGTCAGCTTCCGACCCGATGTCGACAATCTTCACGACAGATACCACCAAGATGGCGAAGAAGAAAGTAATGAACGCATTTACTGGTGGAAGGGCAACTGTCGAGGAACAACGCAAACTGGGAGCTAATCCTGACATTTGTAGCGTTTTCAAGTACTACGAATTCATGTTCATGCCTGACGACAAGGAGCTTGAGGATATTGAGCGTCAGTGCCGCGGCGGCGAGATACTCTGCGGAGAGTGCAAACAGATTCTAGCACCGCGCGTGATGGAATTCCTCGAGAAACATCAGGCAGCCCGAGAAGAGGCCAAGGATCGAGTGGAAGAGTTCTCAGCTTCCAGACTTCGTCAGGATATCAGAAAGTAGCAACCGTCGTAGATTCGAGCAAATACTAGATTCTGGTGACAATTGGCGCTAGATTCTACCTCAGTGCTTCAGAAGCGTTCTAGATGTGTGACGAACTCTTAAATGCCTCCAGAACGACCTTCTCCGCAGAGACTCTACGGAGAGTTGAGAATGAGTTCTGAAGCACAAGCAGTGGACGTATTCAAGTGTCCAGTCTGCAATGGCAACGTCAAGACTGGTCCTGACGATGTCGTGATAACGTGCACCTATTGTGGAAGCACGACCACGATTGAAGGAAAGGCCATTGGCGACCATCTTATGGAGTCGGGCGTGGATGCTGACGAACGTCTGCAGGGCTTCCGCACGTTTTTGGACAAGAACAAAGGCATGAACAAGTCTCTTCCTCAACAGGCAGAAGTCGTTGAGAACAAGATACTGTTTGTGCCAGTGTGGACTGCAAAAGTGAAGGCTGACTCATGGTATAAGGGTTACAAGACAGTGCAGGTTCCCGTCCAACGGACGAGGACCGTACGTGATTCGGACGGTAACACACGAACCGAGACCTATACAGACTACGAGACTGGATATGTCCCAGTTCAGGACGAGATCCATACTGATACCGACGAGCGACTACTTGCTCGGAAGGGTGCCAGGTTCTATGGTCTCGAGGAGTACCTTGAGAGAGTTGATCTCAAGAAGACAGAGCCCTACAACTTTGAGAAGATAAAGGACCTCAAATCCACCGAGCGTGGAGATGAAGTGGAGCTGACAATACTCAATGCTGAGATTGGTCAAGAAGAGTTCGAGAAGACAGTGCATGGACGTGTTGCGGACCGGCACAGGTCGCAGGCTAACAGTGCCTTGACTGAGTTGTTCGATTGCAGGACTGATACCCAGGTGCGAGGGACAACATACCTTCAGGCGCCTTTCTCACTTGTTCGATACAAGTTTGAGGGCGACCTCTACAAAGCCGCGCTGGATGGTCACACAGGCAATGTAGTGCTTGGTGAGATTCCCATAACGAAGGCACAGCGCATGATGTGGACGATTCTTGGACTTCTCGGGATAGTCCTTGCCACGGTAGGCGGTGAGCTCGCTTATACCGGGGCGCTGGCCGATGTAACAGAAACCATGCTTCTCGGTGGAGGGTTGGTGGCGGTTGGTGTCATTTTGGCGATCTTAGGATTTAGAGTGCTCATCATGACCCAGCGGGAGAAGAAGGGGTGATACCATGGCTAAGTGTGCATTTTGTGATGCGAATTTTGACGCAGGACGTGGTGATGTTCTACTAGTCTGTCCTTACTGCGGAACGGCGCAGACAACCGACGGAGGGAAGTTCACTGACCATTACATGATCAGAGTACATTTCGACCAATCGGAAGCACAGACCACTCTTCTTGACTGGGTGTCCAAACAACTGGGAGCACCGGCTGACCTTCCTGCAAAAGCACGATTTGTGAAGTACGAACAGTTCTGGTATCCCTTCTGGATTAGCAGAGTTGACTCGAACACCACCTATCGCGGCTTAGGAAGAGACGCCAACTTCTATGACGAGTGGCCTCAACGGCGAGGTGCCTACAAGCGTCTGGACTACTTCTGGAAGCCTGAATCAGGTCAATTCACTCGTAGGCATGAGATTAGCATAGCTGGAGTGGCTGACATCGACGAGGACGTGAAACGACATCCGATTCCGACCAGAGCAAAGGAGTTCTTCAGCCATGCTCATGCGGAGGAGTTCGACGGAAAAGTCTTGCACAGCAAGGTTTCCGAGGATGATGCCAAGAAGCAGGCGAAACAGACTGCCTATGAGAGGCAGACCGCACTGGTCATGGATGAGGTAGACAAGATTGAGGAGCGCGATGACAACCTCAATGTTGGTGAAACATTCCTCATCCACGTTCCTGTCTGGGAGTTGGAATATAGATACGGAAATAGCAAATACAAGGCCTCAGTGGCGGCAGCCACTGGCTACGTTATAGAGAGCAAATATCCACGTTCTATGGCATTTCGAGCAGCTGGCATCGGGATAGGACTGATTCTACTACTCGGTGGCATCGGTCTATTAGCCCTCGCTTTCGTGGTCGGCATGTTTGTGGGCGCTGGAGCTGTGGGTGGAGGTTTCTTGACTGTCCTTGGACTTGTGTTGACGTACAAGGGAGCCTCACGTAAAGAAGCAAAAGAGGAGATCTAGGGTTCGCACCCAGTCTCCCATCCTCCCTTTTTTTTTCTGACGTTCTCAAGCAGTGTGAACCAGGGGTCGGACCGGCCTCTCTAGACTGTGCCTTTCCAAGAGAGGAGTCTCGCTGATCCAGACCCCTAGTTCTGGTCGGAGGACAGAAAACAGAACCGCGAGGACGTCAGTCCTATCATCTAGGACGACTGGATCGTTCTGAAGGGTTTCCTTCACTCCAGCCCTCGCAATCCATGGTCCCAGCACTTGGTTCTTTACGTTCTTAGAGAGATGAAAGATCGTGACATGTGAAGTGGCCTTCTCAGACAAGAGGGCTGAGTAGGCGGAATATCTAGCGTGGTCGGCATAGACTGATGTCTTGGCATCTAAGTCTGGATGGCGTGAGCTTTCGATGCTCACTCCTCTTGAAATCCTGTTGCCTGCCGCTTCAATCTTTACATAATCTACTCGAGATTCTCCGGGAGTCATGAGAACAGTGAACCGATCACCAAACAGAGTTCCCATGTGGACTCTCGAAGTAGCTGCTTGCGGATAGTCCACTAGCTCCATGACAGCCCTATTCACAAACGTGTCAATGACAGCTTTGTATGCACCCTTGAGAGGGATCATCCTTCTGCTCTGAAGGCGACCAAGTAGTCCAACAGCCATCAGTCGGGCAACCTGATCAAGAGAGTAGTCATAGTCAAGCAGCTTCCAGATACCATCTGATGCTGGGATATCTTTCTCCGCTATTCTCTGTGCAACTCTGCTGATCTCGGGTTCAGACACAGGCTGAAACGATTGAGCATGAACTATGGGACTGCTTGGAAGGAGTGCTCCCACGGGCTGCAAGTCGCGAGGAGGCAGACTTGGAGATTCAATCTCCATTGCCACTGGACTCACTGAAAGAGCCAGAGTTTGCAGAACCTCAATAGTATTCCTTGGATGCATTTCCCTTGCATCAACTGGAACCAAGATTCTGTAGAGCTGTCTTCGCATTGACAAGACTGCTTCCCTGTCGAGACCATGCCAAGCCTCGGGGTGATCAAAGATCGAGAGGAAATCGGAAGGCTCCGGGGACGCGAGCATGCCTGCCATCAGGATAGGATACTTTGCGGTCTCTATGTGTAGACCGGGAGGGGTGAAGACGGTCAGTTGCCTCGATGACGGCACTGAGCCAAGCTGCATCTGAGTAGTTAAGGTCTGACCGACTGCCATAGCAATACCCCAAAGAGAGGGTGGATCCACTCAATATCCTGTTGCACATTGCTAAGGCCCTTGTCTGTCATAGCAGTTCGACTGATAGGATACGCTCGTCAGGGGGGGACTCTTCCGAAAGTATTCCCTTGTCATGAATTCTGAAGGACAAAGGTGAATACACAGTCTAGGAGCACCCAGAAGATTGCTTTCTGGTAGTACTATGTACTCAACGACCTGCGGATTCCAGCAACCAATTGGTCGTAGATCTCTTCTGGAGAGTCTACCCCAGAGAAACCGCCGGTGTAGACATCTCTGCTACCTCCTCCCTTTCCACCAAGCCGCTCGACGGTTTCTTGGACGTAGTCTTTTGCTTCACCGGGGAGCTCGCTTGTCCATAGGATGAAAGTCGGCTTCTTGCTGGGGGAATACAGCAAAGCCGCAGAAGGTCCTTCGAGCTTCATCTTCCTGGCTATCGCTCT
>CAYFTD010000505.1:0-2149 GCA_964345915.1 uncultured archaeon | reverse complement strand
AATGGCTTCGAAGCATGACTTCAGATCCTCCAACCTCCTGTCCAGAAACCTGTCAGTCATTGCACCATGGACGAATACTATCTCAGGGTCCAAGACGAGAGACTCTTCAAGGTTCTTCTCCCAGTTCTCTGGCAATAGTGAAACTGCAACCCTGAGATTGTGATTCTCCTTTGTGAGCCGAGCAGCCTCAATAACTGTGGGATGACCAGTGACGTGGACTCCAGGGTAGCCCAATCTACAGAAATGGATGAAGAGCTCGCTCATTCGTTCAGGATAATTGAAGAATTGCCTATACCATTCCTGTCCAGCTCGCCCAAACTGCCCGGCCCCCATGAAGGGACTGGTCCCACAAAGAATACGTGGGATAGTCGCAGGCCCAAACTTCACGTCTGTCAATTCTATCCGTCTCCTTTCTCCATGTAGGTATTGTTCGGAGAGTTACCCACGTCTGGGATTTCTTTCCAATACTATGAAGCTGAAGTTGATTTTTAAAACCAAGCAACTCTTCTTTGAAAGTGAAAGAAGTGAATAAGAGAAGATCTGTTTTCACCTTCATGCTTATCATGAGTTTCGTGTTGGGAAGCATCATCCCATTGATACATTCACTAGAGAGAAACGCTTTCGCTAGTCCGCTTGATGATTTTCCGAGATCTCAGACTGCTGAGAATCCGCCATTTGACCCCCCTGCATCAAACGCTAGTGTATTAGACTCTGGATCTATCTGGGTAAATGGACAGAAAGTATCCTGGAGGTATTTCTTTCCCAACACATCAGTGATCCAACCGCGAAACTTCGGGTTTTCATTTGAAATCTGGTGGAAGAATCCAGATCCTGGCATTGTGGTTGTAGCAAACCTTTCAGAGAATGAAGGTGCATCAAGCTCAGAAGAAACCTATGAAACATTGGGAAGCTATGAGAAAGTACTCAAGACACCAGAAGGTGATTTCATACAATACGCTATCTGGATGAATACTACATATTTCTTCGCAAATGAAACATGGGCTTCATTTGGTAATGAGTCCATTGATGTTGAGAGTCTGAATCTTACAGTTGGAATTCAACATGATACATATTTCCCCATTTTCGAGTTCTCGATATTGAGAGACTCTGGTGGACCATCCCTTCAAATCATCCATCCCAACTATGACAAAGAGAAGAGCGAGCTTGTACTTGATTGGTTCGACGGTAGCTTCGAGATAATAGTTACAGACCTGAGTGAAATCGTTTCTGTAACTTTGACAGCGACCTTTGTAAACCAAACAACTTTCGAACTTGATGAAATGATTCTCTGGGGGATTCCGGATGTTCCGAACGGAGAGTCAATAGGAATCTATGTACCATCCTTAATCACTACAAAGGTCCTCTCCCAAAATACTGGTCTTGTTGACATAGACACAGCCTCAATCCCATCATATTTTATTGTAGTTGATGCCTTCGGATACGAAACAAGAAAGAGATTGACCATAATCATCACTAACATTCCGGACTTGAACACAACAACTACTACCCCAACCTCAGGAGATTGGGAAACAATGATACTAGTCGCGGGTTCTGTTTCAGTTGTGGGCGTCACCATTGCACTACTTGGAATACGGAGGATAAGAGAATAGACTGAGAGATTGGTCCTGACTGGAGAGTAACTTCCCACTGCCACAGCATAGTGACAGCATCACCCAGTTCCGTATGAAGACAGCAGGTTGATGTCTTCTAAAGGGAAGAAAGAGGGCGTGATGGCCCTCTTTCGTGACTCTCTGTCATCAGCAATCGCGGAACAACTCCGCCATGTCCCTTCTCTGTTCCATCGCATCTGCAATGTCTTGACCCGGTGGATTGCCCTGCATATTGTTGACGCCTACGAAGGTGCTTTCATAGCCCCAGATGTCCAACACGTCTGTCTTTGATGTGCCGCCTACCACTGTGCAATAGCTCTGCATTACCGATGCAGGGTGCATAACGAGTGGCTGTTTCACTCAAATATGTTGATCCGATGGATGGCTGCGCCACAAATCGAAAGCGATCGTTTCTGTTGTCCATTCGAGCACTGGGTGCTAGACCACTGTTGGAGGGACCAAGATATCAAGAATCTCAGAAGAAGGAATCCCGTAGAAATCCTTGGATGCCAGCCAGTATCCCTCTTCTCCAATCACTA
>CAYFTD010000504.1:0-3600 GCA_964345915.1 uncultured archaeon | reverse complement strand
TCCATAGGTTGTATTGGTTGATTCCTCCCAGTGGGTATGTGCTGTTGTATCCTAGGTTGAGCCACCATGCAAATGGCAAGAAGGCGTAGTTGTCAGCATCTATGAAGTCAGGATACCAGTCGTAGATGAACACTTCCATGATGCCATTGTTCCTGTTCTGCATGTAAGTGGCCCATTCGACACTCAGCAATGTGACGTCGATAACCCGACTCGCTTACAAGTCGGCCTCATATACAAGCGCCTGTTCAGCACTCTGTGGGTAGTGTCCTGAGCTCTCATACCAGAGTCCAATCTGAAGCTTGTTTCCAGCATTATAGCCGAAGTCGTCAAGACAATCTTGGGTATAGGTATAGTTGGCATCTCCATACTTCTGAAACGAGGGCTTGTGATAAGCAAGACCATCAGGAATTATGCTATACAAGGGATCAACCGTATTGAGAAAGACAAGATCAACCATGTGAGTCCTGTTCAATGCGGCGGTAATCCCTTGCCTGATTCTAGTTTCATTAAAAGGATAGATGTTCTGTTGAAAGCACATGTATTGGATCTGGGGACCAAGCCCCTCCCATACAGTAAAACCAGGAAGGCTCCCGAATGTGTCCGTCTGAACTGGAGTGAGATATCTATAAGCTACGTCCACCTCCCCTGATAACAATGCAGCAGCGAGTGCTGTTGCAGAAGCATAGAACTTGATGATGATAACATCAGTCTGTGGAAGTGTCGTGCTCCAATAGTAAGGGTTCTTTTCTAGGCGCATTGACTGGTCGCTACCTCCAACTCGAATCCATTCTGTCAGATTGTATGGGCCCAGACCACATGGATGACTGGCGCGCGCATCCGAATCTGTATACCGAACATAATCCCCCAAAGGTGCATACCTTGGGTGAACAATAGCCGATGCCGCGCAGGACATCAATTGAAGGAATGGAGCGAATGCTGTGTTCAGGTAGAATCGTACCGAATAATCGCCGGTTATGGTGATGTTCTCGATGATTAAGTCATAGCCCATGTTCACCTGGGGACCATCGGGCAATGCTAGACCAATGTTACGGTCAAAGCTGTATTTCACCACGGAGGCGTTGAACGGATATCCGTCGAAGAATGTGAGGCCTTGTTTCAGATTGAAGTCCCAGATGGTTCCCCCGCCGCTCATGGCCCACGATTCTGCAAGTGCCCCTTGGATGTTGTTAGACCCCGCATCCGATCCTGGCACAATCTCGACCAATCCCGAGCTGAGGGCAGATATTAACATCCAGCCAAAGTAGTCATACGATTGGGCTGGGTCAACACTGGCTTCGACACTGTCAACAGTACCCATGGTGATCGTTGTTTCGGCTTGAGCAAGGAAGTTCGGGAAATTGGAAGTGGTTCCCGCAAGTTGACCATTCACAGTTCCAACAAAAAGCAGTAGAACGACTGTAGCTCCGACAATCTCGTACGACTTAGTCACAGGACCTCCTCCACCGATGCTCACGCGAATGTTCCAGCACAGGTATGCTTCTGTGTAGATTTGACTGTTTCGAGACGTTATCAGTCAAGTGCCATCTCAGCTCATCAAAGAAACGCCTTGTCCACAAGATTAAGCGGATTATGAAGTTTGCATATGACACCGCAGAGTAGGTCAGTCAAACTGTGACAAGCAGAATTCCTAGATTCACTGAGTTCTATGAAAACCCTTAAAATCCGCAAGTATGCAGACCCCTTCAGCAATAGCGGGTTGGGGGTATGTTCCAGCTTCTTTCTCATTATCTCGCCACAACATTCTATGCACAGGAGTCTTGGTCCTGTTTTAGGATGTGAATTCCAGAGGCGCAGGGGGCGTCGTCAATACAACTTCATTCCCATGTGGCAGAATGACTAGAACTCTTGCATAGAACATGGTGTCTTCCGCAAGAATCGGCGAATAGACGATCTCTCGACCCATCGTCACAAGGAACACTTCACTCTCGCCGGGTGGGACCAGATATTCTTCGGGGTCGACAAGATGAAGGTCAAAGCTCTGCAGAGCAAAGATAGTCCCGCCGAAGTACACAGTTGCCTTTGTGATGTTGAATCCAGACGCAATCGCGGGCCCTGTGTTGGTCACGGTCACACGCACCGAAAGCTAGAATGGCGGCCCCCCGGGCCCGATGATTGGCATGAAGTCCTGTGAGAAGTGGGCCGAGGCCTCAAACGTTAGGTTGCCGACCACCACAGGATCGACAGTTCTTGAAGGGGGTGTCACAGGAGGGGCGACCTGCCCGACCACCTCCCACTTGACCACCACTCTGACGAAGAGGAATGCTATCACTATGGCTGCAAGAATGCCAAGTGCGGATTTGGTCCTGCGACCTATTGATAGATTCACAGAGGCCCCTCTGTATGGGACTAATGCACCTATTGGCCGATTAGTCTACTGGTCCCAGTATCATTGCCCGACTTCTTCTACGGGCACATATCGAAGCGAGGGGACTCCACATCGAAGAGAATGGTGGTTTAATGCCAAGACGAAGAGGCGATAGCTTGGTCAACGGAGGCTGGGACAAGAAGTGGTTGAGGATGCAAGACCTTAAATGTAAAGTTCACTTTACGTAAAATAGACTTTACATCTCACCAAGCGTGGTCTATATGATTGTCAATAGAATAAAGGAGATTCGAGAACGACGAATGGCGGAATCCGCCCAATCTGAGTTGTGGACCCAAGAAGGTCTGGCACATCGATTGGGAGTCACCCGTCAGACCGTGATCTCAATGGAGAAGGGCACTTACAACCCCTCGCTTCTACTGGCGTTCAAACTGGCCCGCACATTTGAGATGAGTATAGAGGAGATCTTCGACTACCGAGATGATGAGAATGAAACGTAATCAAGCTGTACTCGTAGTTATTGGAGCTCTGATTCTTGCTCTGGGTTGGGTCTTCGACCCTTGGATTGCAGGACCATGGGACACAATTCTCTTTGCAGTCCCCCTGTCATTAGTTGGTACATTCTTGATTCTGCAGTTCATGGAGGAGTATGAAGACGAACGACTTGCACATATTCGCAATATCTCAGCGCGTAATGGCTTCTTGTTCATGCTTCTCGCATTACCTCTTGTCTGGACATCGACTCTGGTGCTACAGATATCTGCATTGACAACAGCTGGCCTCGTGTTCCTCGTGTGGTTTGCATCCTTGGGCGTTCTGTATCTCTCGGGAATCTACTACTACAGGCGCTAGTGGTGAACCCCGTCCAGCATTAGCGGGTTGGGGGCGGGTTCTTTAGGGCCCTCTATTCAGTCCAATGGCAGTTCCATGGGCGTGTTAGAGCGTCCTGGATTTCCAGAGCTATCTAAATTCTTTTAATTTCTAAGACCGAGTCTTGGGCTGTTGGGAACTATGCCTAGAATTTCAAGACCATTGATAGTGGCCCTAGGAATAGCAGTTATCGTCATTGGTGCAATAAGCTGGTGGTCATTCTCCCCAATGCTTCTACCACCAGAACAACCTGAATTCACAGTCTTGTTATCGGGATCTCTTCAGGAAGTTGATGCGTCACATACAGGCAGTGGAACCGTACAGCTCGTACAATCCGATACAGGAAACCAGTCAATTCTCTTCATTGATGTGTTTATTACAAGTGG
>CAYFTD010000503.1:0-2813 GCA_964345915.1 uncultured archaeon | reverse complement strand
AAGCCAGATGACCTGAAGGAGGCTGAAGTTGCACAGCTCGACAAGCTGAAGGATCAGATTCTCAAAGTATATGGTGGAACGGGAGTTCAAGAGATTCTGAACAAGGCGGTCTTTGACTTCTTGCAGATGATTACAGTCTACCCCGTTCATGACGCTAACTCTCTGACTGATGGAGATGGGAATGTTCTTCCTGACGTCTATCTGGTTCCTGACGGTACAACAGCCAAGGAGTTTGCAGGATATATCCACACAGATTTGATGGAGTCCTTCATCCATGCAATTGATGCACGGACCAAGATGCGAGTGTCCGACAAGCATGTTCTCAAGAATTGTGATATCATCAAGATTGTCAGTGCAAAAGGAACCAAATGAGGATCGATAGCGTTAGGACAGTTTCAGTGTACCAATCCGAAGACTTCAGTCATGACAGCCCAATTTAAAGTCATAGAGAGTCCTGACCATATACTGACTGTTTACTGTCTTACTTTTGCAATCAGATGGCTCTGACAAGTACTGTGAGTGGTGTGTGGCTTCTCAGTTCCCTGAGTGCATAACATACTGGTAGAACCACGCCACGGTGAGAAGAATGGAGATTTTCCTTACGCTTGAAGACGCAAAGAAACATGGTATGCAACTAGCAAGACTGGGCCGAGCCCCCACAATCTACGAGCTTGGTACCGGGGAGTATGCCACAGTTATGAAAGGCAAGTGGCCACCACCAAACTCTTGGCCAACAATGAAGTGGTCAGGGATTTCTGATGGCTGGATACCAATCCTTGCTCGTCTTGATACTCTCAATCGGGCTCAGGAGGCTTGTGGACTGTTCAATCTTCTCGGTCACAGCCCAATCATTGTTGAGTTTCCGGGAATAACGTTTGATGTCTTTCTCAAAGAGAGTCATGTTCCAAATGGAGCCTGGCTCTATGATGCAACGGACGGCGAGAACCACGTTCGTCACATCCAGACCCCGAGATTCTATGATGAGGATGAGTCTGAGGACATTGACATCCAGTTGAGAGTGGCTTGAAACGACCTAGCGTTAGCCTATCCTCTCTCCTAGAGACCAGTATTGACCCGATAGCGACAGATAAGTGAACAGCTTAGCCTTTGCCGGCTCGAAACGCTCATTCTCTCCAAGGACTGACTCGTCAAGATGAACGGCCACAACCTCTGCGGTAAATAGATCATGTACTCCGATAGACTCCACCTTGGTGACTCTACATTCAATATTGATCGGGCACTCCTCAATCATTGGGGACTTCACTACAGAGGCTGGTACGGGGGTAAAGCCGCACTCTGCAAACTTATCGAAGTCACGACCCGACTTTGTACCGGCGAATTCCGTCGCTTCAAGATAGTCTGTGGTGGGGATGTTAAGCACGAATTCTTTGGCCTCTTTCACAAGCTCATAGCTATGCCTCTGGGGCCTAATGCCTACTACGACAGTCGGCGGGCTACTACAGACGTTTGCAACCCAGGACAGTGTGATGATATTGGGCCGTTCTTTCCCAGCTACGCTGAGAAGAACGACAGGACACGGTACGACTGCAGTAGTTGGTCTCATTTCCTTCTTCATGATTAGTAGCGTGAGAATGTTGTACTTAAGAAAATGTCGTGGTCGCCAAGTTTAAGACGAACCTCTGACCGGGCCAAGACGACCAATCTCGGGAGGTCCCACACATGGTACGTGTGCTTATAGCAGATCCAGTTGCCGACTCGGCCGTAGCAATGATGAAAGATGCAGGGCTAGAGATAGTAATCAGAAACAAGGATGCAGATGGTCCAGTTGAGGAACAGATCAAAGGGTTCGACTGCATTGTTGTCAGAAGTGCGACAAAGGTGACCAAAGAGGTCATCGATGGCGCAGACAGCCTCAAGCTGATTGTTAGAGCAGGAGTAGGGCTTGACAACGTGGACCAAGATGCCGCAAAGAAGAAGGGTGTCAAGGTCGCAAACACACCAGAGGCTCCAACCGTTTCTGTTGCTGAGATGGTCCTGGCATTGATGTTCTCCCTTGCAAGGAATGTAGCACCTGCAGATAGCTCCATGAAGGACGAGCGTTGGGAGAAGAAGAAGCTTAGGGGCACTGAGCTCTGGCAGAAGACGATAGGTGTCATCGGTTTCGGTCGAATAGGTTGCGAAGTGGCAAAGAGAGCCAAGGCTCTGGATATGCATGTTCTCGCCTATGATGTTATAGACATTGACGAGATGTGCATTACAATAGGTGCAGAACGCACTGAACTTGAAGACCTGCTGAAAAGTTCGGACTACGTTACGCTACATGTTCCGCTCGTCCCACAGACAAGGGGGTTGATTGGAGATAATGAGTTTGAACTCATGAAGGACACAGCCTTCCTAATCAACACGGCACGTGGTGGAGTTGTGGATGAGAAAGCGTTACTAAGAGCCTTGGATGAGGGCAAGATTGCGGGCGCCGGTCTGGATGTGTTTGAGAAAGAGCCACCAACAGAATGGAAGCTTGTGAAGCATCCAAAGATAGTGGCAACTCCGCATCTCTCTTCATCGACAGCTGAAGCCCAAGCCAGAGTGGGCGAGCTGACGGCAGAGAAAGTGATTGCAGAGTTCAAGTGAACAGAGAAACTATTGCACCGCATTAGAACCCAATCGCTACACCTTTAAGAGAATAGAATTGGAGAGATGATGGCCTAGGACATGAGTTGTCATGTTCCTATAGCCAAACCATTTCCTTTGTTTAGGCGGATACGTCCGCAGGGATGTGGCCCTCAAGGGCTGAACCACAAGCAAAGCGAATGAATCACAACAGAGGATGGTATTGTATGCCAACAGCTTAC
>CAYFTD010000502.1:0-1549 GCA_964345915.1 uncultured archaeon | reverse complement strand
AGGACGGTAGGTATCTCACTCACTGTCACAGTGAATGTCGAGAAACGTGTTTCATGGTTAGTCAGGTTGGCTTTCACAACCAAAGTGAAGGTCTTTGCCGATGACAGATCCAAGAGAATCGAGTAGTAGCCATCAAGAACGTAAGTCGCATTTCCGAAGGAAAGTCCCACGCTCGGAGTGACATCCACCACACTCAAGTCGGCTCCGGGGAGGCCATGGTTTGTACTATTGGCGTATCTGACCACAAGTCGATAGATGCTGCCTAAACGAGCAAAGTCAGCTGTTCCATTTGCAAAGGTGAGATCGGCTCCAATTTCTCCAACAATCAGTGTGAAGGTATCGGACCCATTGTGATGATAGGGTTTTGAAGATGTCAGTGTCACAGTATATGTTCCTGACATCGTACTAGTTATGTTGATGGAGTAGTCTCCCGGACCACTACTATTCTGACCAACCAGGGTGAGCCCTCCGGAGGGGCCCGAGTAGTCCATTTGAATGGTCGCACCGTCGATTCCTGAACCCCCCTCAAGCTCGAATCGAGCATCAATGCTGACATCTTCATACAGTCCTGTTTCAATGGGAACACCGCCAACTGAGGTCAGCCAGAAGTCGCTTTGATACGTAGATACCACGACAAACTGGCAAGATGCATTGTTGAAGAAGGGTCTTGAAGCATTGACAAGAACAAGGAACTGACCGTTTCCTATGAGAGATGTATCGAAGTCTGCCTCGTACCAATTCCTCAGAAGGTTCGCAGAGAAAACAACCTGTCCGCCTGACCAATTCGCGACAATGGAGGCCGAGCCGTCCATAATGTAGTCACCAGTATCCACATCGATGTAATGAAGGAAGTTCGTGACAACAAGACCAGCGTCAGTTTCAATTGTTGAATACTGTGGCTGTGCTAGCGTTAGCAAGGCTGTGTGATACATATCGAAATTCGCTTGGCCGTGGGCAATCTCAGTTCCGTTGGCCCAATGCACAATCACAGACCACTGTCCAGCTGTCGTGTTGAAGCCAGCTAGTACGCATGAGGATGAATTTGCAGCCCCATCTAGGGCTGCTGTAACGCTCTCCTCTGTCCAGATTGTACCGTTGGGCATATTCCACGTCACATTGATTGGATCAACAATCTCAGGCGTTTCAACTGAGGTTCCAATCTCTATCCGGGCCCTTGTTGTATTTCCACTTCCGAATGCTGAGCTGTCGCTCCATAGCCCTGACCCGGGATTCATCTTCTGCGTGGAAACCGACTCGCAGTAGTTCGGTGATTCTAGCGTAATCTCCCACCAACCCAAGCTATATAGCTGGCTATTTGGAATAGTGATGAGTCCCACTTCCACAAAACACTGACTCGTTACATCATTCAAGAACGGATTCCGAATGGTGGCATTCTCCCAGTCGACTGGGAACTCAGCTCTGATAGTCAGGTTCTGATATTCCCCTGTACTTCCTACATATGTGTAGAATGTTAACACGCCACTGGATCCGACAGAAATCGAATAAGAAACTCCTAGCCTTGCAGGGTCTGCCGCCCATGAGGAGTTCA
>CAYFTD010000501.1:0-14476 GCA_964345915.1 uncultured archaeon | reverse complement strand
GGTCTATCCAAAAGATCTACTCGAACGGAATGACTTGAGCCCATTTCTGCGTGAACGTATCGAGATGCAGCAGAAATACATGGTTGAGATTGAAGAGAAGCTGGGTGACCTCGTGTGCGTTGTGATTCCGATGTTTGATCGTGAGCCCAAGGGGCTTGAAATGATCAGCAAAGTATCTGATGTCATGATGAGTTTGAATGGAAAGATAACAGGGGACTAGTACAATGTCTGAATCTAAGTTCAAGGACTTCGTGGATAAACATCCGAAGCTGAAGTATTTCTTCACCGGTGGTAAGGGTGGCGTTGGAAAGACTGTTAGTGCTGCCGCGATTGCTCAGTACTTTGTTTCACAGGGGAAGAAGACCCTCATCGCTTCTCTGAATCCCGTCCACTCACTCTCAACTCTCTATGGTCAGGAGATATGGGGGCAAGGGATACAGAAAATTGACGGTGCAGAGAATCTGTGGGGAATAGAGGTTGATATCTTGGAGAAGATAGGCACGTATCGTGATCAACTCACTGAACGCATCACCTCATTCCTCAAGTGGGCCGATATTCCAGTTGATCCCGCTGCGTTCATTGAAATCGCTGTGACGAATCCGGCCTTTGAAGAGTCTGCCCAGTTTGATACCATGACTGACATCATGCTCCAACAGGGGGAAAATTACGACGTCATTGTCTTTGACTGTGCTGCCGTTGCCAATGCGATTCGACTGTTGGGTTTGAGCAAGATCTATGACCTTTGGCTGAGTCGCATGATTGAGAGCAGGAAGGAAGCCCTTTCTCTCCGAGTGAAGCTCTCCTTCAGAAAAGAGAAGGTTGCGGAAGAGGTGAAGACCGATCCTATGATGGCAGACCTCTTGCGACAGCACCAGAAGATGAGTAGGGCGAAGGAGATTCTTAGTGATGTGGAGAGAACTGCATTCGTATTTGTGACAATTCCTCTTGCTCTTCCTATTGCTGTGGTTCAGAGGTTCATCACTATGGTGCGGGCCTTTGACATACCTGTGGGTGGAGTCTTCGTGAACCGCATTATTCCACAGGACGCGGCGGCCGAGGATGCCACCGAATACATGAAGAACAGTTTCCAACAGCAGACCCGGTACATGGACATGATTAAAGATCAGCTGGGCGACCTAGTCAGTGCTTATGTTCCTCTGTATCCCACAGAGGTGACCGGAGTAGAGGGAATCGTTCAATTCTGCGAAGACATGTTGAGTTTCAAACCCGAGTAGCTGATTACTCGTCAAAGATGAACCGCACCTCAACGGCGGAAGTAGTAGAAGGGGCAGCAAGATGCGTTTTGGATGTCTGCCTGCCCACTCACTGCCAAGGACTGGATAATGTCACTTTGGGAAGGCTCTAAAGCAAAGACCGGAATATACGAACACTAAGAACTCTTGCGAGGAATAAGATTGGTCGTTTCTTTGGACGCAGAGGATATTCAGAGCATTGATATCAAACACGGCAAGAAAGACGAAACAACCTATGGATATGCTGTGGTATACCTTCGGAAGCACATACCAGAAGTGAGTGTGTTTCATTTCAACTTCTCAATGACCAATGATGACTTTGTCGATCAGATTACCACGTTAGAGGCTGCTGGTCAGACGTCAGGTTTCGAGGTGAACCTGACAAAGAAGTCAAGATTCTCTTTGGCTGTGGAGAAGTTGCTTGTGGGTGCTCTGGCAGGTACGGCATATCAGAGCCGCGGCTGCCCATCTTGTCGAATGATTGACACTTTCATAGCCGGCGGACGCAGTATTGCATAGCCGTGTAGGCGACAACTCATCTGAAGAACTCAAGTTGTGAGGATTCACTCTAGCTTAGATTGCCAACTGATGGCATGATTAGAAGACCTTCTTGCTACCATAGTCTGCATACTTAATTCAAGTATCCTTAAGAGAGTCGAAGTTGTCATTGCATAGCAACAGAAGTAAGGCCGGTTTTACTGATGCGGACAGCAATCATGGGCACAGGAGGAGTTGGAGGATACTTTGGAGGGCTGTTGGCCAATGCTGGCGAAGATGTGACTTTCATAGCCAGAGGAGAGCACCTCAAGGCAATACAGAGAAACGGACTACGAATTCAGAGTCCAAAAGGCGATTTCTCTGTTGCTGCAACAGCAACAGATGATACAGCCCAGGTTGGACCTGTCGATTTGGTCCTTGTGTGCGTTAAGGGCTATGACACAGTTGAGGCTGCTACGCAGATTAAGCCGATGATATCAGGAAACACCACAGTGATATCTTTGCAGAATGGAGTGGAGAAGGAAGATATCTTGGGCAGCATTCTTGGAGTTGACCACATCATGGGTGGACTATGTGCGTTGAGTGCATACATCGAATCCCCCGGAGTCATCACTCACGTGGGACTAGAGAGGCTTGCCTTTGGAGAAATCGACGGAACCGAATCAGACCGTGGGAAACAGATTTTGAAACTGTTTGATAACGCAGGCATCAATGCAAGTCTGTCACAGAACATCTTGATGGAGGAGTGGGAGAAGTTCGCCTTTATCTGTGCTGTCGGAGGTATGTGCTGCCTAACACACCTGCCCTTGGGCCCCATCTTGGAATTTGAAGAAACAAAGCAGCTCTATATTGACACAATAGCAGAAATCCTTGAAGTTGGCCGCAGTGAAGGAGTTGCGTTGGATGATGACCTTCTTCAGAAACTAATGACGTTCTCATCTGGTCTTGCCCCTGATTTGAAACCTTCCATGTATCGTGATTTGGAGAGTGAGAAGAGGATTGAGATTGAAACTCTGAACGGTGCTGTCGTCCGGCTTGGTCGAAAATCAGACACTCCCACACCCACCAATGATATCATCTATGCATGTCTTAAGGCTGTCAATGAAGTGAATCTTAGACGCGGGACTATCTGACAGTGATTGGTGCATGAAGATAAGACGACCGTTTGAGTGAAACACGTTACGCAGCATCACATCTCAAGGCAAAGACTATAGGTAGCAGATGCACACTCGTTTCTGGGTGTTATCGTGCGAATCTCAGGGAAAGACGAAGAGAGTAAATCAGTAGTCGATGTGGCGCGCCTTATGCTTCTGGCAGCCAGGACCGCCCCCAAGGCGGCCGGCAAGGATGATATTGAAACTGTCATCCTTACGGGAAAGGACAAGGATGCCGTAGCCAAAGAGATGATGGAAATGGCTGAAACCCACGGTGATCTGTGGGTTCGAGATGCAAAGAACGTCGAGCAATCGACCGCACTAATCCTCATTGGCTTGAAAGGCTTCAAGACTTTGGGGATTAACTGTGGAGCCTGCGGCTATGAAACATGTGCTGAGTTCTCCAAAGCAGAAAGGAAGCATGGAACAGCGTATGAAGGACCAATCTGTACAATCAAGGCTCTTGACCTAGGCATCGCGTTAGGCAGCGCTGTCAAGACAGCGCAAATCCACAATGTGGACAACCGCGTCTTCTATCGGTCTGGTGCCGCTGCTAACCGACTCAAGCTAATGCCGGATTGTCCTATCATCCTCTGTATTCCACTGTCAGCAACCGGCAAGAGTGTCTTCTTCGACCGTTAGCGTATGAACCACTAACCTACAGAACTCAATATAATAGGCCGAATCCAAGAGTAGGCTAATGGATTGTCGAATAGTCCAAGGTGTACGATTCTGGCTTTTGTAAAGACCAAATGACTCCATCAAGGGCGTGTGAATCTCAACAAAGGTTATGCGTTAGAAACCAGAGAACTAGTCGCCTATCGCACCAGACCTCTCGTGCCAGAATCAAACGCATAGGTAGTAGGTAAAGGCGTCTGATTCTACTAAAGCCGGGCAATCAGCTTCTTCAAAACAGAATGGTGACGATTCTCATCTTCGAGAACATGCTCAAGCAGTCTTCGTATCGTCTCGTCCTTGATTGTCGTGATCTGCTTCTTCAGAGTGTTGATCATGCCCTCTTCCAGTTTGATGTGTCGTTCGAGTTCTATGGGAGAGACATACTCCCCGATTCTCTGACTCACAGCGAGGTCCCATTCTGATGGAGGAATGGTTAGACTTTCCTTGATGACTTCGAATATCCTCTTGTGTTTCCTTGAGTCCATCAACAGCTCCCCAAAAACGAGCCGAAACGCGAAGTTGCCAATCATATCCATTGCCTCTCCGTATGCCTTGATGGCCTTCTCTTCGATTCCTATTTGATGCTCAAGCATCTTGGTGAGTTCGTCACGATCCATCAGATATTCACTCATGCCACTTTTTGTTCTAGAATTGGTAGTGCTACCGAAATGCCTGCATAAGACATTTGTTGTTGGTCGGCTAGATGATGAGTCTGAACTTCCCAAGAAGAACAGATCATCTTGATACACCTGCGACAGAAACGCATCCAGAACGCGCCCTCTCGATTATTCGGTTCATTGGCCGATGAGCCGTGCCAGCCAAGACAAGATTCAAATAACGGAAGAAGCACCTCCAACCCAGTTGGTCGCCATGACAGAAGAAGGTGGGGAACTGGCACCTAGGAGAAACGAGTACTTCGATTTGGGAAGCATCTTCAGAAACTCAGCTACAATCACCTTTGTGGTTCAGATTGGGGCTGTGATTCTAATGGTAGGTTCGCTAACAGCCTATGGGATTGGTGACCTGTTTCTTTCACTTGCCCCTGACCTGCAGATACTTCTGTTGCTGATCATCAGTATCATCTTCTTGGTCATATTCTTAGCTGCAATCAGCGCGTTCATCCGCTTCTCGAGAAGGATTGGGAACGCAGTTGTAGGCCCCGGGATTGAGCGAGTGCCATTCAATACTCCTAGAGTCAAGACCGTCGTCATAATGTATGGCTTGCTGGTAGCTCTGATGGCCATAACAGGACTCTATATCTGGTATCTAGTCGATCAAAACTTCCTGATTCCGTTGACGGCTGGCAGTACATCACTCAGGTTGTTTGGATTTGCGCTGGGCGGATTCGTGATTGCTCTACTCATCCAGATAATCGTGGCCGGTGTTGGCCGCAGTGCATCTAGGATAATCATTGAGGTACTAGATGCAGACGACGATGACGAGTTCCTTAGGTAGCCTAGTCGGTTTCCTCCTTTCCCGGGAGGTCAAATTCTTCATAGATCTCTTCGGGTAGAGGAGTGTAGGTTCGTCGCTCAACACTTGTTTTCTCCAGTCTGTCGTAATAGCCAATTGTAGCATAGACGCTGTAGACACCGAAGACGAATCCCACTAGTGCTCCAATGATGGCTCCTGGTATAGCCCCTTCAGGGCCCCACATGGATGATCCTAGGAACTGGCCAACATAGAGGAGGACTATTACAGAACAGGGTAGTTCCGACCCTACCGCCAACCATCGCCCCATCCCAGCAAGGCCAGACTGTTTCTGTTCTTCTGTCTGACTCATAAACAACACGCTCAGCAATCATGATACCGACACTGGTCGGACTTAAGCATGTTGAACTGCAGATGGGTCAATGCTTTTCTGTAGGCAGTGTGATGACCAGTGACGAGGTCGCTCTGTTGAAAATCGACGTAACCTACGGAGATTCAACGATTGAACTTGATATCCCCGATGAGAACCTGTCTGGCAAGATTGTCCCTAAACAGCCCGCGGCTAAGCTAGACACGGAGAATGAACTTGCACGTGTCCTGGCCAACCCGCACGGCCCGCACCTGACAGACCTTGTGAGGGGCAAGAGTGTCTGTGTTTTGATCGCGGACCATACAAGGGACGCGCCACATGGGGCACTTGCAAATGCAGTGGCACCTCTTCTTGTCGACGCAAACAGAGTGCTGTTCGTCATTACCACAGGGTCTCACGAAGTCGACCATCCCGGAAACCTAGAGATAGTGAGAATTTTGAGGCATGCAGCAAATGATGCAGGCCTTGCCCCCTACAAGATTGTCATCCACGATTGCCAAGCTAGTGAATTTGCTGACTTGGGAGAGACTACTAGAGGTACACCGCTATTAGTCAATGCAGTTGCAGTTGGATATGATGTCTATGTCCCGCTTTCGGACATGAAGGCACATTACTTCGCAGGCTACTCAAATCCTCTCAAGGACTTCCTACCCGGCATTTGTGCATTCAGAACCATTGAGGCAAATCACTCAATGGCGCTGGATCCGAAATCGACCTTTGGGCGACACCCATTTCATTCCGATGAGTTTCGACGTGACAATCCGCTGGCTGAAGATATGAGAGAGGCCACTGAGATTATTACACGAAATGCAAGAGTCTTCACAGTTGCTGTGATTTCGAGTGGAGGCAAACTGGTCTGGGCAGATGCAGGACGACTGAAACCGGTCATCGCAGGAGGCATCGAAGTCCTTGACGAAACCGCCAGCTTCACAGTCAAGTCAGTATCTAGAATTGTAGTGTCCCCAGGGGGCTACCCACAGGACAAGAGTCTATATCATGCTCAACGGGGACTTGAGCTGACGAAAAATGCTGTGACTGACAAGGGCGAAGTTCTTTTTCTTGCAGAATGCAGAGAAGGGGTGGCACCCCCGGCGGCATTGGAGAATTTCTACGACAGGCTGAAAGCGCCATTAGATGATGTGTTGAGGGGTATCAGCGGGAAATATCATTTGTACGAACACAAGGCATTCAAGTTTGCTGAGCTACTGAAACGTGTTTCTGGCATCAAGATGTATACTCAACTGGATAGAAACACAGTCGAATTAGTCCATCTAGAGAAGGTTGAGGACCCCCAGCAAGTGATTGACCAATGGATCTCAAAGGACCCAGAAGCTCAGATTCTGGTGCTTGACAAGGGGAACAAGCTGGCCGTGTATGCATCCTAGTCCCAATTCATTCCTGAGATTGATCTATAGAGTTGCTTGTATCTTTCAAACCCATTCGCATAGGTGGCCTTGTGTTCCTTATTTGGTATAAGAGGCGCGGTAGGCCGCACCATCTCTTCCGCCGCATGCGTAACCGACTTGAAAAGGCCAACTCCGTTGCAGGCGAGAATTGCGGCACCGAGAGCAGTTGCCTCTTCCATCTCTGTTCTGATCACTGGAACTCCCAGGACGTCTGCCTGTATCTGCATCCAGACCTCGCTCCTAGCAGCTCCGCCTGTGACCCGAATCTCCTCCGCAGGAATCTCAAGTTCGCGCATTACCTCTAGATTCGTACGTATCTCATAGGAAACCCCTTCAAGGATGGAGCGAAGCATATGGGCCCTGGTATGTCCTAGGGCGAGGCCGGCAAAGACTCCTCTTGCATGGGGGTTCCAGTGTGGCGCACCAGCACCGACAAAGTGAGGAATGTGGATGACTCCCTCGGCTCCCGCAGGGATGTCTGCGGCGCCCTCGGTCAGTACTTCGTAGGGGTCGACTCCTCGTTTCTTGGCGATGTCTATCTCAATACTGCCAAGTTGGTCTCGGAACCAGCGGAGTACAGAACCAGTAGTGAACATGCTTGCCTCCACGACAAAAGCGTCTGGAACCACATGCCTGCTGCAGAGGACTCTTTGGCTTGGGTCAAGTCGTACACTGTCCGAGTATGCAAGCATGAATGTACCTGTCCCTGTAGTGGATTTGACTCTACCACGTTGTGTGACACCAACACCAAGAGCTGCGCATTGCTGGTCACCGCCACCAGCCACAACCGTCGTATCCACGCTTAGGCCAGACTCCTTTGAAGCCTTCTCGGAAACCTCACCTATAGGGGTGCCTGACAATACTGGCTCGGGAAGTTTCTCAATTGGCAACTCGAAGGAGTCAAGAAGTGTTTGTGACCATTCAGCTTTCGAAACATCAAACAACAGTGTTCTACTTGCGTTCGAATGGTCGGTCAATGTCCTTCCGGTGAGTCTGTAGATGATGTAATCGTGAACCAAGAGAAACTTGTATGTGCTCTTGAAGACGTCTGGCTCATTCTGCTTCATCCAGAGAATCTTTGGGGCCGTGAAATATGGGTCCACTGTGAGTCCAGTCACTGAGTAGATGTCTTCCGACGGAACACGCTCACGTATCCAATCGCACTGTGACACCGTGCGGCGGTCTTGCCAGACGATTGCCCGCCGCAATGGATGACCATCTTCATCTATGGGCACAATTGTTTCGCGCTGATTCGTTACGCTCAACCCAGTGATATTCGCAGGACTTACCCCGCTCGATCTGAAGCAGCTAGCGATGGTCTTACAGGTCGCTGTCCACCAGCTATCGGCTTCCTGTTCCACCCATGAAGGACTTGGGAAGATGCTCTCAAACTCTTGATAGGCCTTAGCCAATACCTCGCCGTCTGGTCTGAAGAACATAGAACGTACGCCTGTGGTTCCCGCATCGATCGCCAGGACAGTCTGTTTCATCTGGATACACAGATTTGAGAGGGCAAGCCCGTGATATGAACGCTTCGCGGCAGGAGATGCGAAGTAGCAATCCTATCTGTAGCTTGCTTCCGACTCGACTACCTCCAGCAAATGCCGGCGGGGACCAATGAGGCTCATCTTGAATCGCCGATTTCGTTGGATTTTCCGCTCAAGCCGCATGGCGTCACTTCTAGTTGGACACTCTTCGAGATACACAAGGTACTGCGGTTTGTGCATTCTCAGATAAGACGCGGACTTCGAATTCCCAGAGAGATGTTCTGTGAACCGTCTATGAAGGTCATTGGTCTGACCCGTGTAGTAAGTGCCATCTTCGGTTTCGATTATGTAGACGAAATACATCACTGAGCGTCCTTGAGAGGAATGAGTCTTTGCGATGATAAAGCCCTTTCTAATAGCTGGCTATGTGTCCACGCAATACCCATGAAATGGACTGAGAGGACTGTTGGGTGGAGAAAGGCTATAACAGGGCATTCTCTCCTTCCGGGACTGAAACAGAATGAAACGGCAAAAGGCTCTGGTGACTGGCTGCGCAGGTTTCATTGGTAGCACTCTGGTCGACCATCTCTTAGAGAAAGACTGCTCTGTTGTTGGTGTCGACAATCTTCGGACAGGGACTAGGACAAACCTGAAGGGTGCCCTGGCAGATTCCCGGTTTGAATTCCTCGAAGAGGACATCTGTGACGAGGGCCTTGCAGACAGCATTCAATCAGACGTTGATGTAGTCTACCATCTCGCCGCCATCTCCTCTGTCAAGCTGTCGACCGAGAAGCCCCTTTTCGTACATAGAACCAACGTAACTGGAACTGTAAATGTCTTGGAAGTTGCAAGGCAGAGAGATATTGAGAGAGTGATCTTCAGCTCAAGCGCAGCGGTATATGGCAATCCTACTAAAGTGCCGATCACGGAGGAAGCACCTGTTTCATCACTCAGCCCTTATGCCGCATCGAAAATCTCTGCGGAGCAATATGTAAGAGCATACGGCATGACCTATGGTATAGACACGGTTGTCCTGCGCTTCTTCAACATCTACGGCCCTAGACAAGCATTCTCAGAGTATAGTGGCGTCATCTCAATATACATCAATCAGGCGTTGAGGAATGGCCCGCTCACAATTGACGGTGATGGCAGCCAGACTCGTAGTTTCCTGTATGTAGACGACGCTGTGGCAGCCACACTCCTCGCCGCCGATGTCAGCCTTGCTGCTGGTTTCACCATGAATGTTTGTAGCGAAGAATCGGTGAGTATCGCCTCATTAGCTGAACAAGTGACCAAATCCGTTCAAGGCACTAGATCCGAGATAGTTCATGGACCTCCCCGAGTTGGGGATGTCAAGCACAGTTTAGGAACAATAGTCAAAGCTCATGACGTCCTTGGCTTCTCTCCTAGAGTTCCTTTGGATGTCGGACTAGCTAGGACCGTGGAGTGGTATAGAGATTTCCAAGATGAGAAATGACCCCTATTCATGTCACGGTAAGGATCAGGCTCACAGTGTCCATCAATCCTTCCTCTGTCTTTAGAGCTACCTGGACGAGATACTGAGCTACAACCAATCCTTCTGGCAGATGAGCTGTCACCAACGGGGTGGTGCCGTAGGAATCACCGGGCCCAACGGTCCCGATGCTCATTGTAAATGTCGTATTGGTCGGGTAAACTGTAGGTGTGACGTTTCCACCATGCCAGTTGACTGAGAAGTTGCCTGCGTTGACCACTACCTCGAGAGTTAGGTCGTGACTCACGTTGTCATTATTCTTGAGCAGAGCTACAAGACTTGAATAGTCACCTGAGTCGACAGTCACCGGACTGAAGATCACACTCTGAAAGCCAACCTCTCCTGTGCCAATGGTAGTCTGGTTGAGCAGACCGAACATCTCAAAGTATGCCTCTACTACACTGCTGCCGAGGGCGACTCGCTCTCCAGTTCCCGCATCAACTAGTCCCACTCCACCAAGTTTCTCAATGACTATGTTCTGCACAGAGGTTTCCACCTCTAGAAAGACTGGTACCACGAAGAAGAGGTCGCCTCCAAGATGGTAGAGCAGTCGATTGCCATACCTGTGAGAGCCCCATAGCTGCAACTGAGTGCGGACAGCGTCGTTGGTTTCGAATGCCTGTACAGCGGCTGATGGGCCCAAGAGTGTCGAGAAGCCCAGCTCACCAGCCTTGTAGAACCTAAGGACACCAAAGTCAATGTCACCACAACCCATGACGTATATTCCGGCAAGATTCCGTCCGGGTGCATCTCTGAATTCGCTGTTGTGCATGGCAACAAACCGTTCCACGCCCCCGATGCGCATTATGATGTAACGCGTATCAGATTCGTCTGGGGTTTCGTGGAAATCGTATCCGCCGCGCCACACAAGTCCGTCAGTTACATGATAGATATAGGCAACTTCGAGCTGGCGTTCGTATAGGTCCTCGGGCCACTTCATTTGTGATTGTAGCCATGCCGGCGTATCTTGCCAATCGTAGTAGCTCATGTATGTACTGTCTAGGAAGAAGGAAGTGCCTGCTGCAGGTGACCGATAGAAGACTAACTCCCCAGTTTCGATGTCTACCAAGACAACTCCAATGAATCGCATGTAGCGTTCATGAGCATAGCTAGTTGCCAGCGGATAGTCCACAAAGATAGAAACTGCATAATGTAGTCTACCATTGGGTGCCACGACAATGTATGGGTCTCTGTCCACTCGGAGTCCTTGGAGCATTATGCTCTGCACTCTCGAAACCACATCGCGTTGGACGAGCATATCCAGATCTCGACCAAGGAATGACCAAGCCTCAGGACCCATAGTGAGCACGTAGAAGAAGGACTCGAATCCGCTGAGAGTGTAGTCAGGTTCGGCGGAGAAGGTCACATTTCCAACTTCGTTGAACCCTGGGACGTTTACGAAGACGACATCGGAGAAGCCTTGTCCCTCTCCGTAGTAGACGTTCACGTCTGCAGTTCGATTGAACAGGGCAACCAGACTATCATCCTCAATTATGTCCCCACTGAATGCATCCAAAACAACAATGCCTTCCGTGTGCGTGTAGATCAGATGTTGGTTGATGAAGCTGGTAGTTATTGTTTCGACATCAAATGTCAGTGGAGCGATCCAGTACTCATGACCTTTAAGGTAGACAATGTCAGAGTCTGCTAACTGCATCCAATTCGTACCTATTTGGTTCTTCATCCGTAAGAAGCTCGCATCTTGGTCCCATTGACGAACCGTGGTCAGAGATTCAACCTCACCCTCTGGCGTGGCATTCAATGTCAAGTCATCGAGTGTTTGAATCTCCATGTCGCTGATTCCTGCGGCCCAGCTGGTGATGTCAATCTCCTTCCGAGTTTCGTATTCGAATTTCCATTCTAGGTACTTGTCGCCCTCCATCTGAATGCCATAGTATACTGCTTGGATAGCGGGCAGCATCACCACGACTAGTATGAGAATAACGGCAACAGCCCCAAACCTGCGTTGTACTCCGAAAATGGGAATCAATCTCTCGAACTTCAGTCGTCTAAGCTCGTTGCCAATGTTGGCTCGATCCTCCATCAGGAGTGTAACCCTTCTCCTGTAGTCCTGGGCATCTATGGCGCCCGACTCGTACTCTTGTCGGAGTGACATAAGCTCTCCCTGCAGGCGGGCCAAGTCTTCTTCAAGATGAGTTATCTTTCCCCGTAGCCGCTGTTGCGCATCGCCAGACCTGACCCTCACGAACATGAAGAGGAGCGCCCCGATGAAAGATGCAGCTAGTGCAACTATCAGAGCAACGTAAGACATCCATGTTCCGGCGTTGACAGTCCACATCGGAACGCTGAGAATCTCCAGTATGATAGCTAGAGCGACAACGAAAAGACCCTTAGAAATCACCACGAACATGTCCCGTCTTGCGGTCATCAGGTCAGTGACTACGCTCAGAGCAATTCGACCCGCAGTGAAGATGACGAAAGTTGCTATGAGACCCATGTAGAGTTGGTAAGCCTCCATGGCAGGAATTATACTGATGACTGAAGACGCTGGAGTCCCTGGACTGAAGGGCAGGGCGAACAGTGTACCCACCTCTTCGGAAGAAATCGAGATTGAACCATCTCCCATTAGCATCATTAGAAACGCCACATTCTGACCTGTGACTGAGTAGCCCCCGGTTGCTACGTAGAATATGAAAAGGCCGCCAAACTGGAGGAGCCTCCATGCTACGGCTGAACGGATTTCCAGACGCTTTGGAATGGCCCCTGTCTGGGCAAGGGCTGACAAGAATGTTAAGAAGGTCGATCGCTGAGGAAGTGTGATCATACTAAGAATGGTAAGCAACAATGACGCAGTGAAGATGTTGTTCTTCAGCGTCCACGTCTGCCAAAAATCCACTCCGGCCTTTGCGTCGTAAGTGTTCTGAAAGATTACCTGTCCTAAGAACCAGCCATAGCCGGCGCCCAGAGCTGTAATAATGACCGCAGCCAAGATGATCAGAATGATGAGGACTCGTCCGATTCTCATAAGGTCTGTACCTCTGGATAACGTCAAGTCACCAAGTATTGTGATGCATATGAGGCTATGGTTACCTGAAACGAACAGCCAATCTAGGCAACTAGAGGACCGGGTCCTGGATTCAGTTGCGTCAATTCGGAAGCAATATCAGTGCGAAACAGATGCGCTTTCTCTATGGCACGTCCTCTTTGGTTTGTTCAACTCTTGAAGAAGACCTTTCCAAACGTCCGCACCATCGCCAAAATGACCAACGCCCCGATAATAGGGAGAATCATCGACTATATGCTCTTCGAGAATGATGACATCATCTATCTGCCAAAGGATAGTGTAGCAAGTCAGGTCATTGAGATAGACAAGACTATTGACAGGCCCGAAGATACAGTCTTACCCTCACAGATTGTTCATCACTTCATAGACAAAGCAGACTTCCACTGGATAATGGACTTCTGTATTTGTCGCGACTCCAGCAGCTGTGAGGACTATCCAATCGAATACGGATGCATGTTTCTAGGTGAGGCGGCAAAAAGGATCAATCCACACCTGGGTCGTCAAGTCACTAAGGAGGAGGCACATGAATACGTGGGCAAGGCCAGCAAGGCAGGTCTGGTTCATCTCATTGGACGAAACAAGCTCGATTCCATGTGGCTTGATGCAGTCCCCGGGGATAAACTCCTGACAGTGTGCAACTGCTGCCCATGTTGCTGTCTGTGGAGGACGGCACAGGACCTTCATCCGGAGATTGCTGTGAAGATAACAAGAATGCATGGCGTAAGAGTCGAGGTTTCAGAGAACTGTAACGGTTGTGGAACTTGCTTGGATGGTGTCTGTTTCGTAAATGCAAAACGATTGGTCGATGGTCGAGCCGTTATTGGAGAGAAGTGCAGAGGCTGTGGACGTTGCGTAGAAGCATGTCCCAACGATGCCATCAATCTCTTCATTGATGACTCGGACTACTTCGAGAAGTCAGTCAGGCGGGTATCAAGTGCAGTTGATGTTACTTAGCCGCTATTGAAAAGATTGTACTAGTACATTTCGCCCCGTTCAGTAACCTTTTTCTGTCATCACCACGGGCCACGACTGTCGCTTTGTGTGCGAAATGCGGAATCTGAGGGTTCTATATGACCAAGATTGTAGTTATCGGGATGGGATACGTCGGAATCCCCTGTGCTGCCCTTCTAGCGGACGTTGACGGTTTTGACGTAACCGGACTTCAAAGGAGATCAAAGCGTTCTGGTTGGAAGATAGACGTCTTGAATGCTGGCAAATCACCCTTCGAGGGCGATGAGCCCGGTCTTGCTGAGTTGATTGCCAAAGTAGTAAAGAAAGGGACCTTCAGAGTTACCGATGACACGAGCGTACTTTCTGAGGCCGATGTCATACTGATAGATGTGCAGACACCAACGGACCAACTTCACGTTCCACAGTATCAGTCTCTCAGAGAGGTCAGTGCGAGTGTTGGGAAGCATATGAAACCGGGAACACTTGTCGTTGTGGAGTCGACGGTAGCACCGGGCACCACAGAGAACGTGGTTCAGAAGATAATAGAGAAAGAGAGTGGGCTGAAATGCGGAGAGGACTTTGACCTAGCATTCTCATATGAACGTGTGATGCCAGGGAAGCTGATTCGCAATATCGTCCACTTGCCTCGAGTTGTGGGCGGAGTCAATGAGAGAAGTACAGAGAGGGCAGTTGAGATCTACTCGAAGATC
>CAYFTD010000500.1:0-3455 GCA_964345915.1 uncultured archaeon | reverse complement strand
ATGTCCTTCTCAAGCTTGGCAAGCCTTTTCTTAAGCGGATCAGTCGACACAAGGCCCGTAGCTTCCTGTTTTGGGAAGCTTACTATTCTGTTAGCTTCAGGGACTACAAACGAACCGTCGAGTGATACTGCTCCAAGACCATAACGCGACGCTACGCGATTGGCGGCTCTGCTTGTCCTTGTCAAGACCAATTCGCCGAAGGCCATAGAAAGAAGATCTCTCGCTCTGACGTCCAAGGAGAGTGTGTTCCATAACCAGCCCTCAACACCTCGGTCGCTGGGCAGTTCTTCTCGCTGAATCCTATCTTCAGTTTCATGAAGCATGATAATTGGAGATGGAGCACCCACTCTATCTCTTAGTTTCTGCATCAATAGATGGTCATTCTCATCACGAACGATGAAAGCAAACGCCATGTCATGAGGCAAAGCTGCTTCAACAGCATGAGACAGTTCTTCAGGAACCGTCAGTAGTTCCAATACAGGCCCGACTACGGACTTCAAATCGTGTTCATCGATTGAGAGTTTCAGTTCTCTTACTGAAGCGGGAATCCTTTCAGAAGTCTCTGAGAGTCTTGCCTTGATGTCGTCAATCTCCCTTTCGAGTCTGGACACTAGACTGGTTTCTCTGAACCTAATCTCATTCAGGGATGAGATCTCTCTCTCAAGCTGCCCTTTTCTTAACGCCAACTCCTTCTCATTCGTCTTCTCCATTGCTTCCCAGACGTGGGACCACTTACTGTCTATGCTCTGCAGTTCTGCCTCCTCGGTTGAGAGTCGCTCTTTTAAGCTTCTTAGCAGCACGTCCTTCTTCTCAACTTCGTTCTGAAGCGACTTGTAGGACACGTAGGCTTCCGTTCGTTTGACATTCCATTCGGCAAAAGCAGTGAGATGGCCCTCAACCTCATCTCTTTCTGACTCATTGTTCGCGATGTCAGCCTGAATTTCCTTCTGCTTCTGAAGTAGCTCTTCCTTCGTCGCCACTGCGTTTTCAAGATCTTCTTTGGCCTTTGCTTTCAGCCGCTTATCCTTCTTCAAATCCCGGCTGAGCTGGTCAATCTCCTGCAGAGTATAGATGTTCTCATCCTGCAGCTTCTGGGCTCGCCGCTTCTCCTGCTCAATCCTTTCTTCTATTGATCCGATTTCTCTTTGGACTTGACTCATTCTATTTTCAAGAGCTGAGCTTGTTTGGAGATTCCCCTCTCTCTGGTCCTCCAACGACTTCTGCTCATCGAGAATACTTACCAGACCAGATTCCTTCTCTTCTATCGTCTGCCTGACTTCCTTGATACGTGTGCGAACGTCATCGAGAGTTGCCCATTTGACTTCAATAGCCAGACGACTTTCCTGTTTCTGAAGCTCTCTCTTCTTCTTGAGGCGGTCAAGATCGTGTCTTAGCAGATCAATCTCCCTCTCAACTACTCTCGATTCATCAAGGGCCTCCCGTAGCTTCTGTTGACTAATCAGTACTTCAGCTTCCTGGATAGAGATACGGTTTCGTATCTCACTCAGGCCCGTGCCCTCCTCAACGAGTCTTCGTACTTCGACAGGGTTCATATCCCGAAGAGCATTGATTCGTTCTTGTGGCATGAAGACCAGGGTGTTGTCAATGTCCAATCCAAGGGAACTCACAAGTCGTCTCAGTTCTGCAGCCTTTACTCGCCTTCCATCCACAAAAGCACGCGGAATACCATCTCTATCTATCTTCCTCAAGAATCGGTGCACACTTCCGTCATTTGAAACAGTGAGTTCGACCTCTGCACCTGCCGCTCCGTGGCGGATGAAATCACTCCATTTCGGATAGCGAGCCTCTCTTTGATTTGAGCCAAGAGCAAATTTCATGGCATGGAAGATCGATGTCTTCCCAGAGCCATTCGGTCCAATAATGACGGTGAGCCCGGAGTCGAACTGAACTGTTCCTTCATAGAATGAGAGGAAGTTCTTCAGGCGAACCGAGTCGATATGGGCCCTTGACGCACTCACCCTTCCACCACCAACTATCTCCCCATTATTCTACGCAATCTATCATTGCTCTTCTTTGCCCTCAGCAATCTGGTAAGTCGATCCTCGGCAGAACCCTTCAGCAGGAAGGGATAGTTGCCTAAGAATTCGTAGTCCTGTGCAGAGAGAGGGAGACCAGAGTTTAACGTTTCAATCACTCTCTGAGTCTGTTGATAGTCGTCTCCGACTGCCATGAGGTAGAGTTGGTCCAAGAAGTCATCCGGGTAGACTTGTTCCGTGGCATCCAATCCGGGCGGTTGCAGCCCTTCGACCCGGGATATGAGGTGGCCCAAGGCGCGTTTCCTTGAAGCTGGAAGCACCATACTATTCTCGATAATCTCCTCCATTTTCTCTTGGGATACCTGCTTCTCCTTGCTGGCCTCTGTCATGATTAGAATGGCTGCAAGATGCTTCATCTCTTGGAAGCTCCAGCCTTCTGTCAACTCTGCAATAGTTGTAGGATCTAGGTCCTTTCGTCCTCCCAGCACGGATTCAAGCATGCGGATTCTGTCTTCAATTGTTGTGGACTCGGAAACGTATGTTCTGTCAAAAGCAGAGAGTGTTTCTACATCTACTTGGTCAGGTTTCGATGTCGAGGCAATGACAATCACCTCATCTTCATCCCAGGTGGTCCTTTGCAGCTCCAAGGAGAGTATGACAGACTCTTGAGAATTTGGTTCTGCCAGACTTTCCAGCCTCTCTAAGTATAGAATGCTGGGTGCATTTCTTCTCGCGAACTCAAATAACATGCCCATGTAATCGGCAGCCGCCTGTGATACGCCAAGTAAACGCTCCAATCGAATGCGAACTACGTTTAGGGGGGTCTCCCGAGCCAAAAGATGTACGAAGGCCTCAAAGTCACTTCCAACACAACCGATCAGTAGAACACGGCCCCCGAACTCGATGCCCGTGTCGGCCAATTGGTCCTTCACCTCTTTGAATCGGAGCAGACTTCTGTAGAACTCTTTTGCATGTTCTTGTACGGAGTATTGACTGATTCGTTCTCTTGGCATCTCCTCAGGAGTGACAAGAAGCACCGTTTCCGTGTAGGTTTCTTCTTCACCCACAGTGTTACCCACCGTCTTAGCCACTCCGTCCAAATCATTTGTACATATTATGTCTTCGAAGGTCAAGAGATTCCGCGCCTCCCTACCCAGCCATTACACAACTGTTAAGGCATATCCTGTTTGCATGAATGTGATTCCCAATGAGCAAACCCGCAGACAGACTTCGTGAGCGTGTGTGGAGTGTCATAACGACTGTAGAGAGCAGAGGTCTCTTTGTTCATTCCACGGATTTGGTAATAAGGTTCAAGGAATCAGTCAAGTCCAAGGAGAAAGTGAAGACAAAACGCCTTCCTCTGATCATAGGAGCATGTGTCCTGAACGCACTAGTACCCCGCTCGGCTATGCTCCTAATTGGTGGTCACGGCGGAGGAAAGACCACACTAGTCAAGCT
>CAYFTD010000499.1:0-14669 GCA_964345915.1 uncultured archaeon | reverse complement strand
AGTCGTGTTCACACCGCTCTTCTCTGCTTCTTGATTCTATTGAGCTTGGGGTTAGGGTTATCGTTTGTCTAAGTCCTGCTCATTAATGTGTCGCATCAGAGAGCCTATCTGGCATTCGCATATGGCATCCCTTCGCATATATTCCCCTCGACGAAGTCGCGAACTTGAACAGTCCTATTGACTAGCTCGATGTGCGCGACTGCGGCGCGAGCAAGATCTGAGTAGTTCTCATCAGCAGGACGCCCATATCCAAGTGGAACTGTGATTGAGGTGATTCCATTGAACTTCTCCTGCATTCTGATGTGACTGTGCCCGGACAGAGTCAGCACAACTCTTGGATCTTCCAACAGTATTCTTCCAGTACTCTCTGCCCCCATGAATGCGGAGAAGAAGTCCCATGGTAGGTGCCCCTTATAGAGCGTGAGTTCACGAAAGGGAAGGTGATGGGACACATAGACTACACTCGTAACACGCTTAGGCAGGACGGACAAATCATACTCAAGCTTCCGGTTGAGCAAATTGGTGAGCTCCGCATCGGTGAATTCCCAGTCGACGCAGAGTGTGTCATACCAGATGCTGCCTCCGTACTCCTTCTGTACGTATGCTCTGTACGGGATGTTCAGATCTTCACGTTTGAATGAATAGTCATACCACCCCATACTTCCGACAAAAGCCAACTGTTGCTTGATATGGGGTTCGTCTGGAAGATGCAAGAAGCCATTGTCTTTGCAGACGTCGCTTATTGCACTAGAGTACTTCTCCAAAGACCCCAGCCCAATCTCCTCTTCGAACCAGACATCATGGTTACCAGGAACAAACAGATTGCTTGCACCAGAAACATGTAGTCTCGATAATGTGTCTGCGAGAATGCCAATTCTGCTGCTCACATCTCCTGCAATCACGAAGATATCCGGAGCTTCCTTTTCGACCTGATTATGTATCTCCTCCAGAAGGACCTCATCGCCTTTGTCTGGACGAACATGTATGTCGGAAACTGCTGCTATCTTCATGTTTCTTCACTGCTTCATATGGAGTAATCCGTGTGTTGTACCAAAGCTCACTATCCTCCGTTCTAAAAAAAGCATCTGCAGAATCGCAGAGCACTAAGCATACCAAATGCTTGATATTGAGGACAAGACAGGCCAAGAACCATCAGGCGAAGAGTGATACTCATCATGACGAATCAAATCGATGCGCTGGCAGCAGCCGACGCGGATCTCTCTGGAATGAAGGTCGTGACAGACCAAGCCGAAATCACAGACACTTATGCTCTCTACCTCGACGACGAGAGTCACTCCTTCGACGGGCAGACTGACAAGATAGCATTCCCTGAGTCAGTGGAACAAGTAGCGGCAATCCTCAAGGAAGCATTTGCAGCCGGAACGCCAGTCACCATTCAGGGTGGGAGAACTGGTCTTACTGGAGCAGCGGTCCCCCTCGGTGGCATAACCCTGAACCTGGAAAAGATGACCGATCTGCTCTACATGGATTTCAGTACAAAAGACGGACTCTACTCCATATGCGGACAGGCAGGAATGCTGCTAGAAGACCTGGTCAGCGCCGTTACTTCGAAGAGTCTTGATTCTCTGGAAGGCAAAGGAACGCCTGAACAACAGAAGGCTCTTGCGCAGTTTCTTGCAGAGTCGGACGGTTTCACATTTCCAGTCGACCCTACCGAGATGAGTGCTTGGCTGGGTGGAATTGTGGCATGTAATGCCTCTGGCGCCAGGACCTTCAGGCATGGAGCTGTACGTGATTGGGTGTGTAGAATTGAAGTGGTATTGATGAACGGGGACATCCTTGAAATTGAGCGCGGCAAGGTGTTCGCAAAGGACGGGAAGTTCGAGATAACACTTAGTGATGGTAGTATGATTGAGGTTTCAGTCCCCAGCTACAAGATGCCAGATACGAAGAATGCAGCCGGACTCTTCGCAAAGCCAGACATGGACCTAATTGACCTCTTCATTGGTTGCGAGGGAATCCTCGGGGTGATAACAGAGGTTGAACTTGGTCTCATCAAGATGCCAGAGAACATTATGACCGTAATGGCATTCTTTCCGAGCGAAGAGGATGCTGTCAACTTCGTATATGATGTCAGAGCTCCGGACTCGCCTGTACCTATGAACTTCATTGAATACTTCGGTCCCAATGCAATTGAGATGATCAAGGAGAAAGCAGCCTCCTCAGGAATCAAGGTTCCGGCAATGTCACCAGACACCAAGGGCATAGTCTTCTTCGAGTTTTCGTACACAGATGAAACCATGGAACCGATGGTCATGGGTCTTGAGGAAGCTCTCAACAAGAACAACACCTCCTCCGAGTCAAGCTGGGCAGGCATGGACAGGTCCGAACTGAAGAAGATGAAGATGGTTCGCCACTTCGTTCCTGAATCCGTCAATGCTCTGATTGCTCAAAGGAAGGCGGAGTACCACGAGGTCCACAAGATAGGCACAGACATGGCTGTTCCAGATGAGGCTCTACGTGACTATCTCAAGTTCTACCGAGAAACCTTGGAAGCTCAGGGTATGGAGTATGTCATCTTCGGTCACATCGGTGACAACCACCTTCACGTGAACATGCTCCCTCGTAACAACGAGGAGGTCCATCAAGGCATGGACAACTACATGCTCTTTGCGAAGAGGGCTGTAGAGATTGGTGGGACAGTTGCGGCTGAGCACGGTATAGGCAAGCTCAAGCGTGCTTTTCTGGAGGCCATGTATGGTGAGAAAGGAATTCAAGAGATGCAAGCTGTAAAGCTCTCATTGGATCCTAAGTGGCTTCTGAATCGTGGAAACATGATTGCCATCCCTGAGTCGGCCACCTAGGTTTTCCGTCTAGCCATTCCTCACACAGTCCGATAAACCCATACAGCTCACCGTATTCAGTCCCAGACTTCGAAATTTGGAAAGATTCCGGCATAACAGACATATACCGCGTGAACATCTACCACAAACCGATGTCAGACAAATCAACCTAGAGGGATGTCATGACATTTCGTAAAGGGAGAGAGAGAGAAGAAGATGACACTGACAAGGAAACACAGACTAATCACAGTCTGCTTTCTGGGCATCTTTGTGATGACATTAGGCTTTGTCCCAGGAATGGTTCAAGCCTATGATAATCCAGACCATTCCATTCCTGAAATCCAAGGCGATGGTTTTGTCAGTCCGTTCAAGAATCAGTATGTTGACACTTGGGGTATTGTAACGGCAGTATACCAAGGCTACTACGAGAAGAGTGGCTTCTTTGTGCAAGATACAGCGGGTGATGACAATCCTGATACCTCAGATGGTATCTTCGTGTGGAATTACTGGAGTGACGTGAGTGTAGGCGATGAGGTATGGCTTTCAGGTAAGGTCAAGGAGTACTACGGCCTGACTGAACTTTCTGGACCCTCAGTAACGGTATTGTCTACTGACAATCCACTTCCTGAACCAGTCGAGCTCGACCCGCCACGTGACGACTATCTATCTGATGTCTACTATGAAGCATTGGAGGGAATGCTCGTTTCAGTTGAGTGCATTAGGGCGATTGCTGGCACCAACCAATACGGTGAGGCCGCCGGCGTTGTCGCAGACTCCCACCAGAAACGAGTCTTTCAGGATGACCCTGTAGGTACAGGCAATATAATCTTCACAGACGATGCAGGAGGATACGAGGTCGTTGCGAGGACGGGCAACTACATCAAGAATCTGGTAGGCCCACTTGACTTTACATACGATGAGTACAAGGTGCTTCCCAGTCCGGATGCACCACCACAGGTCGTGCCCGAATGGTGGGCTGAATCCGACTGGGTGTGGCCGCTCGGGTTGAGGTTTGGTCTCACTGTTGCCACCTATAACATGTACAACCTCTTCGACGAGTTCGATGATCCAGACAAGCATGATCCGCCTCCACCGCTTTGGGAGGTCGAGCTGCAGCTCACAAAGCATGCTCTAGCTATCCACGACCTTCTTAGAATGCCTGATCTGATCGCAGTGCAAGAGGTGGAGAACATCGAAATCCTCGAGAGACTAGCGAACACTCCGCCAATCGACGGAGTATATGGAGTAGTTCTCATTGAAGGGCCATACTATCGGGCCGTTGATGTTGCTCTACTCTATAAGCTGGATCGTGTGGAGGTTGTGAGCGCTGAGGCGCGACAGACGTGCACGGACTTGGATGATGGCTACGGACCTGGAACAGACCCCAACTTCCCATGTCCTGAGGGCTATAATCCGCTCTTTTCACGACCACCTCTAGTGGTTCACCTCCGGACAAAGCCTGAGTGCCATTGGTGGAAGAGGCACAGATCTGGTACAGACCTGTGGCTGATCATCAACCACTTCAAGTCGAAGTCGGTATACGGCCCCACGTATGCTGACACAGAGCCCCGCCGCATTCAGCAGGCTGAGTGGGTAGGAGCACTTGTCGATGAGATTCAGGACAGTCACCGACGCGCAAAGGTCATAGTGATTGGCGATCTCAACTCGTTCACCGATGAGGCTCCATTGAAGGTGTTGAAGACTGGTGGGCTGAAGAACCTAGTCCTTCGAGTTCCTAAGTATAGTCGTTACACCTACATCTACCGTGGAGTTTCCGAGGTCCTTGATCACATACTGATCACGCCCTCACTGAGAGGGGCCTTCCTGAGGTCAAGAATTGTTCACTTCAATGTGGACTTCCCGGAGTCTCTCTGGAGCGGAGATTCAACTACTGGAGTGCGCAGCTCGGACCACGAGGTACTCATGGCCTCATTCTGGCTACCCTAGAATCTTGACTGCAAAATCGAAGACCAGACGGGCAGTGGGATTTCCCTGCTGTCCCTCTGGTATCCTTTTCCTTTTGGTGTGATTGACGCTGGACTATACAATATGTTCCAAGTCTTCACTCAGGGCACCATATAGCGAACCTGTTCTTCAACGCGCCTGATCTTGGAGCATAGGTCAGGTTCCTCTTCACACAGTCTTCTGATGTCCTTCACCCCGAAATCAATCCAATGTTGTGCAAACACAGACTTCAGGTCTTCCACCATGTCATCCTCGCAGCTGGATATGCTCTCCCGAAGGTCAATAATTAGCCTACTTTCATCCCATTTCCTGATTCTCACTCTGGCCCAGAAATCACATAATCTTCCTCTGCATGGTCCATGTATCATCACACAATAGGCCATTCAATCTCAGCTCGCCGATGTGCCGCCCGACATGACATCATCTCTTAAAGATTGTCTTGTGATTGTGGACACCTGTTGACTTGTTAGAAGAAAGGCATGTGAGGGAATACTTCTCTCAATAGTCTTGCAGAAGAGATAACAGCATGTCGCCAGTATGTGCGATATTGGCAATCACTGTAAAGGAAGGTTTGTCCAATCATGACAGAAAGGTCAAAAGCCTCGGCCTATGGGGGTGCTGGTTGGTCACCACGTGAGGAATCATTGCGTGAAGAAATAGGGGTTGTTTGGGGTCAGTGCGGAGTCGAGTCAGAGTGGGCTCCACTCAAGTCAGTTATGCTACATTGCCCAGGCCAAGAGATGGAAACCATCACGGAACCTGACAGGGTTCAGATGCTGGAGGTCCCAGACTACAATCTTATCTGTGAGCAACACGATGCCTTGGCAGATGCCTATAGAGATGCTGGAGTATCGGTGATCTATGCGGAACCGCCCGAAACGCCTCCTCCCAATCTCATGTTCATGGCAGACATTCTATTCATGACGCCAGAAGGTGTGATTCTTTCGCGTCCAGCTTCAACTGTTCGTGCCGGGGAAGAGAGATTCGTGGCACGCAGACTAGCAGAGCTTGGAATTCCAATTCTGCGTAGTGTCAGGGGTACTGGAACATTCGAAGGTGCCGATGCAGCGTGGATTGACCCGGAAACGGTGTTAATTGGCATCGGGCTCCGTACCAACAAAGAGGGTGCATCTCAGGTTTCCAGTCTTCTTCATGAGATGAATGTAGAGGCCATCCCTGTTGATTTACCGCACGGAGCTATGCACCTGATGGGCAACCTACGATTCCCGGGTCGCGACCTTGCCGTTTGCCGATCCGGTAGAACTCCTTACAGTGCAATGAACGCATTGCGCGAGAGGGGCTACTCACTAGTCTTTGCCCCAGATGAAGACGAAGTCGCAAAGGGATTGGCTCTGAACTTCGTGACATTAGGCCCTGGTCGAATTCTTATGGCTGCAGGCAATCCGACGTCTCAATCCTTCTACGAAGATGTAGGCATTAAGTGTAGCACGGTGGAAATCCATGAACTTGCCAAGGCAGCGGGAGGAATTGGTTGTCTAACCGCAATTTTGGAACGGGAGAAACGAGACTGAAATCTTGGAATCCTTTCAGGCATATTCGAAACTAGTCATCCCTTCATTTCTGGATGCGGGCTACGTGGCGAGCTTTCTCCAACTCCAACCATGTCTAGGTCCTTCCACTCGCCCTTACTCTTGAGATACTCTGCCCTTTCAGTTCCATCATGAATCTCGGCCACAGCACCAACATATTTGCCCTTCTCGTCCCACAGCGGATAGAGATACTCGTAGACTATCTTCCCGGCGAAGTTGACCCACCCCTCGTACTCCTTCAACTCACCATTTCTCATCTGTGCAAGCATCTTCAGAACGCCCGCTTCTGCTTTCTCTGAATGACATAGAAGGACTGAGGTGCCAATCCTGCTCTCGGGATTTAGTTGAAGCAGCTCACCAGCCATTCGGTTGAAAATCACGATATTGTCATTGGTATCAAGCACCACAACTCCCACGTGCAGAGAATCGAGGAGTGTCCCTTTGTTCTTCAATCCGTGTTTCACCTTGTGTCACCTATTCCCAGATTGCTTCGTTTCTCAGTGCAATCCAACACATAGTCCTGTCGGTGAATCCAGTTGTGAAGTGACATTTCAGACCTCTCCGGCCACTGGATTTGGGAATGTATCTGTGGCAACACAGTCACACATGCTTAAATCCTAATTTAGAAAGCGAAAGAGCTGTAAAAAGGGGTGATTGAACCTTGATGAGTAATGAACGCCTGACAGAGGAACTCAAGTACATCAAGCTGACCAAGAGTCAGAGCATTGTACTTGACCTTCTGCGGAAGCGAGGCAGAAATGGTGTGACTCCAAAGGAGCTTATGGATGAGGTATCATTTGCACCAAGGACTGTCAGGTACGCCCTAAGAAAGCTGCTCAAGAACAAGCTGATCAAGCGTATACCATGTCTAATGGACATGCGGCAATGGATCTACCTGCCCGCGTAATTTCACGGTGAAACGAAGTCCTAGGCAATGCGAATCTCTATTTCTTCAGCAGTGCCGCTTCTCTCGGCAAAAAGCACCTTTCCGTGTGCCTTTACGAGCTCAGAGTAGACATCAATAGGCCTGTCAACTTTAGCCAGAATCTCGGCGCTATATGCACAGATGGCCGTCATAGGAATGTCAAGGATAGTGTGTAATGCTTTCTCGTACTCTATCAACTCCTCGACCAACGAGTGCTCCATGAAGCAGCCCATCTCGCCAGTGACTCTCATGCCTTTGAAGCCATTTGAGATGGCCTCTTCGTAGAGCTTTCCCCATGAGTCCACCACGTCTTCTATACTGAATCGACCATCACGTATGTAGATGTCAGTATAGTTGATCACATTCAGAGCTCCAGCCTTCTCCCACTTACTTACTTTCAGACCAAACTCTTTCATTGCATCCTTTATCCGGACTGGGGGCTCTTCCCAGCAGACATACGTGGCGGCTTCACCGTTCTCGAGACCCTGCTTTATGTAGTTGAAGAGCGCATAGTGCTTTGAACCCGAAGAATCATACACAAGGATTGCATGGTCTCTGGGTTTCAGTCGACCAAGGATGCGGTCCATTCTCTCAGAAGTTGACCACTTGAATGATTCCCAGTCTTGTGCATTTCTGAGTTGATCTTGGAAGTTGCTTCTGATTAACGCCACTAGGCTTTCATCGTCGGTCCACAGAGACTTACTATCTGAGAAGGTTCCCCCGGCGGACGTAGTAAGCATTGCCTCAGTACCATCAAAGAGTATGTATCGACTTGGGAAATCATCAATGTACTTAAGAGTGAAGGAGCCTTCGGGTAAGTGTTTCTGAAGGTTATTTGGTATCAGACTCTCATCGTCAGGACACTCAGTAAGTATCCTCAAACTGACATTTCTCTCATACGCCCTCTCCAAATTCTCAGCATATTGCATGACGAATCGAACAATATTCTCGCTAGAATCCACCACTTCTATCTCATTCTCTGTGCGACTAATCAGAGAGATGATTCTAGTAGTGACAGCATCCTTCTCAGATACCAGTATGAAGTGAGAATCATGCTCCTCAGGCTCAATGGATAGACTCTCCTCTTGGAAGCTGTCGAGGAGGTCCTTCTTCCTCACCATCAAATCAGAGATCTCTCTCTCCGCCTCCTCTTCCCTTCTCTTGATTAGCATCGTCAGCGCATCTTCCATTGGAAGAGCTCTTACTTTGACTGGTCTGCCAAGCACTCTATCAATCAATCCGGCGTTCTCAAGCTTTGGGAGAGTCCTATAGACCTCCTCTCTTCTTATGCTCGTCACTTTCGAGATCCTGCTTGCGGAGGTCAGTCCAAGCCTGACAGCAGCAAGGTAGACCTTGGCCTCGTAGGGCGTTAGCCCAAAGTCAGATAGCATCTTGGCACTATCATCGAGCTCCAACAGCAATCATCCTCCTTATACACGGAATGACGTAGAGTCATTGTACAAATGCCCATTTCACAGTTTTGGACAAGGTGATTGAACGGACCTAGAAACATAGTCCACAGAGAACTGGATTTAGCACATCCCTGACCAGTTCATTGTCACAAGCCAACGGTTATTAATCGTAGTTACAGTTTGAAACCTAATCCTATGACGAAGCCACCAATGCGACTACATCGTTCTCTCTCTTGGTTGCTCGCTCTGTTGGCCGCAATGACGATCTTTACAGGGTATAGCCAGGGAACTGGGTGGTTTCAAGATAGGTATCTTCTCTCTACAATCCATCGACTTCTCGAGATAGGTCTTCTCACAGTTCTCATTCTTCACGTAGGCATCACACTAAGGTTCTATGGGTTCAACTGGCGCAAGAATCTCGAAAGAATCAGGACCCGAAGGGCTACATCAGTTCACGCTCTGAGAGTCATTCAAAAGCTCTCAGCCATTCTGATTGTTCTCTTCCTGATCTCTATGGTACTTCCCGGGCTCAATGGTTACGAGGTCTTTGCCCAAGTCCTTGAAAATGTGATACCCTTCGAATTTCATCGAGTCTTCGACTTATTCCTTGTGAGTGCAATCATCATACACGTGGCAGTCGGTGTCAGGTTCTACATGATGCGAAGAAGAGTGAAGGGCCCTCTGGTCGGGGTGTTTGTTGTGTCTCTGGCCATCTCCCTGCTTCTCAGCACCGTTTACTTGGATGTGGCCAGAGACACAAACCCGTTTCCGGGAGGTTCTGTCACCGTGCCTACGAATGGCTATGCTCCCGATGCACAGGTGACCATTGGAGCATCGACTTATGGGTTCGACTCGAAACAAGTGACCACTATCAGACCGGACATATTCAGACCAGGCAAGTTCTCCGTGTTTGATGTTCTTGTCCATCTTGCCAATCGAAGTGTTGTAGAGCTAGAGTATCATTTTAACGAATCAATGAATACACATGTCATCGACACTCTAGAGGGCGAATCCAACTGGTGGTACGGAGTCATCTACAGTGGTGGATGGTCTGAGATGAATGCCTTTCGTATGGACCACTACCCCTGGAAAGAGGGGACAGAACTACGTTTCATGCCTGAAATCCCTTCCCGTATCGATTTGATATACTCGGTATTCAGAAACGAAGTGACAAGACTGAACGACAACAACGGACAGGTAATCATACCTGAGGTGTTCATCAGTAGTGATCAAGTTGAGATCTATGGCCGAGATGTTGTCGTAACTGCCCACAACCTAAGGAACGATACGTTTCAGGATGGCGTCATCACTGCAATAGATGTGATAATGTCGCTCGGCGATCAAGGAATGCTCACCTATGAGCTCCAGTGGTATGACTCAATTGGTGACGCAGATGTCGTCAGAAGCTATTGGGTGGAGGCCATAAACGGTCACAAGTCCTTTGCCGTCTGTGGTTGGGTTTATGAGTCCGGCTCGCGGGAGTTCTCAAGATTCTTCGGGAACCACATTCATCTGCCTTCAGACGTTAGGGTGATGAACTCGCCAGACTACATGGAGTGGTTCTGGATATGCGTGTAATCGACCGCAAGAGATGTATCAGGCGGCAAGCTAGGATGCTTCTGCCTCTTTCCAGCAGTTGATTAGCCCACAATGAGAGTCTAGAGTATGGAAGTAGCTACATTTGGAGCTGGTTGCTTCTGGTGTGTAGAAGCAGCATTCCAGCAACTGAAAGGAGTAGAATCCGTGGTATCAGGATATTCGGGGGGGCATGTTGAGAACCCAAGCTATAAACAGGTCACTACAGGCAGAACTGGTCACGCAGAAGTCTGCCGGATTGAGTATGACCCAGAGCAAATAAGCTACGAGGAGCTACTCGAGGCGTTCTTCGAGATTCATAATCCCACAACACCGAACCGCCAAGGCAACGACATAGGACCCCAGTATCGTTCAGTAATCCTCTTCCACAACGAAGAGCAAAGAGAGGCAGCAGAACGGGCCAAGAAACGCGTCGATGCAAGTGGTGTCTGGGATAACCCAGTTGTTACGGAAATCGTCCCTTTCACCAAGTTCTTCCAAGCTGAAGATTACCACCAAGACTACTTTCGTCGCAATCCAAACCAACGATACTGTCAGTTGGTCATAAGACCCAAACTCGACAAGTTCGAGCGCGTGTTCAGGCCTAAGCTCAGAGATTAGGCCTGGGCAGATCCCTACCGGGTCTTGCTGCTCAAGTACCCTCAGCGTATGCCATTTCATAGGTTTCTTGCTCAGGAGTCCATTTGTCATCCTTGATACCCATAGTGCCAAGTTTGGCCAGAGTAGTCTGCTGGTCTAACTTGTTTGGGGACTCATGTACTGATGCCTTAGGCGAAACTAAGATCAGAGATTGTTCAGGTCTAGTGTTTCTTGTATTCTTTCCCTAGTTGAAATGCATCTCCAAGCTTTTCTCCCAATGTCCAATATGTCGGTTGCTTCTCAGCACCTGTGTATATGACAGGATTCATCTTCTTCATGTCCGGCTTGTTGTCAGACATGTTTTCTTCATCAACATAAGACGTCACAGATTCTCCAAGAACTATGAAATGATCTGGCAATTCTATTATCTTCTTCACCTCGAGTTCCATATTGAGAATACACTCCGTAATCATCGGAGCTTCCGTTTCACCATAGAATATGGTGAATAATGTAGACTTGTCCACTTCTCTTCCCGAGTTGGTCCCCACGTAGTCAGCTAGTTGTATGAGGTTGGCTGATGGAAGATTCATACTGAAGACTCTCTTCTCTCTAATGCCATTCATTGTGTAGTGTTTCCTATTGATCGATGCCATCCAAGTAGGAGGGTTTCGGTTTACGCGGCTGACCCAAGTGCACAACATGAAATTGGGCTTCTCATCAACCATTGTCCCAATAATCACACTTGGCATTTGATAGGGAGAGTATCTCTGGTCAACCTTAATCTTGGTCATATTTGGTCCGATGTACGCCGACTACTAAGACGTATCGTACTGCGCATCAGAGGCGAAGGTAATGACAAAACTGGAGTGGGGAAAGTCCTCGCTCGTTCCTATGTTCCTTCTGCATATGCACGAGCGTAGCGTTCCTGCTCTTCCGTCCACTTGTCAATAGAAATTCCCATTGTTTCAAGCTTCAACATAGCAGTTTCCCTGTCTAATTCCTTTGGGAACTCATATACTGCGGGCTTGAGATTCTTCCCATGCCCTTTCAACCAAATCATTGCGTTAAGCTGGCTCGCGAAGCTAAGGTCCATCACAGAACTTGGATGGCCTTCAGCTGCTGCCAGGTTGACAAGCCTACCTTCTCCGAGAAGGTACACAATTCTGCCATCTTCCAATGTGTACTCATCCAAAGAAGGTCGAACTCTTCTCTTCCTAGTACTAAGCTTATCAAGGTCTGGCTCATTGATCTCAACATTGTAATGTCCAGCATTTCCCAGAACTACTCCATCCTTCATCTCTTTGATGTGAGCACCAGTGATGATGTCCTTCATACCAGTGGCTGTTAGAAAAAGGTCACCTTCAAGGGCGGCGTCATTCATCGGCATGACCCTGAATCCATCCATCCGTGCCTGCAATCCACGAATTGGGTCGACCTCAGTGACAATCACATTTGCACCCAGCCCTCTTGCACGCTCTGCCATTCCACGACCACAGAATCCGTATCCACCGATGACTACGGTCTTTCCCGCAATCAGAATCGCAGAGGCTCTCATAACACCATCGAAAACGCTCTGTCCGGTGCCATATACATTGTCGAACAAGTGTTTGGTGTCTGCATCATTGACGGCCATGATTGGGTACTTCAGTGCGCCATCATCAGCCATTGCTCTGACGCGAATCACTCCAGTTGTGGTTTCTTCAGAACCTCCATAGAGATTGGGTATCAACTCTTGGTGCTTGTTGTGTAACGTAAAGATCAGATCTGCTCCGTCATCAAGAGTCAGTGTTGGCTCAGTCTTGAGGGTCTGCTCAATGCACCAGTAGTATTCCTCGGTGTTCAGATTGTGCCAGGCATATACCGGAACATCATTTGCAGCAAGCCCTGCGGCGACTTTGTCGTTCGTCGACAGTGGGTTGCAGCCAGACCAGGCCACTTCAGCTCCGACCTCTCGAAGAGTTTCCACAAGTACAGCTGTCTCCTTTGTCACATGGAGACAGCCAGCAATCTTCATACCCTTTAGTGGCTTCGTCGTGGAGTACTTCTTCCTGAGATGCATAAGCACAGGCATGTGTTTCTCTGCATAGTCGATTAGCATCCTGCCTTCTTCGGCAAGCCCTATGTCTTTTACTTTGTAATCAGCCATTGTCATCACACGAATCGACTGACCGATACTCTTTATATGAATCTTACATCGTGTTTGAGAATCAGATGCACCAACAGATGGTGCCAATCGTGCAATCCATTACAGAGAGCGAGCAGAAGCTTCTGAAGCGGCTACTTCGTGATTCTAGAGAGAGTCTTGCAAGTCTTGCCCAGCAGTTGGGCAAGGGTCGCAATTGGGTTGCTCGCGCCATACGGCGGCTAGTTCAAAACGAAGTGATTCAAGCATACGTGACTGTCTTTGATCCTGCTCGAGTCTTTCCTGAGAGAAGCACAATGCTTCTCATCAAGACCAATCCTCGGGAGCTCGCAGTGAGTAGGGGGCTTCTTCAGATTCCTGAGCTTGAGTCATTGGATGGGATCTCGGGAGACCATTCACTCTTGGGTCTCTTCAGGTTTCGAGGAGAGGGACAGTTCGAGGATTTTCTTGAGGACGTTGACGGAGTTGTGGCAAAGTCAGGAGCCGAGAAGTATCAGCTTGTGCAAGTACTAACGACGTACAAGACGCACGGGTTCATCCTGAGGAGAGAGAAGGTTCGTCCAGAACCAGTGTCCGCCAAAGACTGGGAGCTGATGAAGACACTCTATCGGTATGCCCCGAACGAGGACAATCCGTTTCCTCTTGCTCAGAGCGAGGTCGGGCAGCGAATGACTCCGCCCCTCAGTCAGCCAGCAGTATCAAAGGCCATGAGAAGGCTCAAGAGCCAAGGTGCAATCGCAGGCTATTCCATGAACATTCAGTTTAGGCATATCGACCTCCCAATCAAGTTCTTCCTCCAAATCAAGTCAAGACCTGGCACCATTTCGTCAACTGCACGAAGAATCAGTCAGATGGAAGAGGTGTGGGATCTACATCGTACAAGTGAGGAATACAATCTGTTCGCTACAGTCCGTACGGAGAACGTTGATGGCTACAATCGGTTTCTTCGACGACTCTATGTGAATGAGAGCATTGTGGACACGCAGTCACAGATCTCACTCGAAGAATGGTTCGTCCCTGTACGTAGAGTTCCCTAGCCATATACGCTCCCAGAGATTCTCCCGAAAGTATCTGAGGAATATCAAGACCATCAGGACTGTCATTATGATGCTGAGCAGGGCATTTGCCCTAGCGAATCCGAGATCGATATTTCCGCCGTCTGCAAAGAAGAGGACCAATATTCCAACGATAGCATTGGAGTCGACCCAGGGCCAAAAGACAGGATTATACGGGTGCATTGGAATGTCCACTATCAAGTGGAAGAGTGCACCCAGTGCGCATGAAATGACCAGAGAGGAACTGACTCCACAGGCATCGTACAGATTCTCCTTGTCCACTCCAAAGATGAAAGAAATCAGGGGTGAATAGAGCACCCTCGTTACAATGACTGCGGCAAGAACCCCAAGTGTAAGAGCTCCAACAAGACTATGGAGTAAGAAATGATCAGGAACCCCGGGGAAGAATATCCATATCAGAGGGACCTCGATATCGGGTATGACCGATCCCACTAGAAGCCCGGGAAGAGATAGTCGCGTGTTCACTTTTGAGAGTCCGAATCCGACTGGGTAGTGCAGCGGCGTCAGCGGCATATCCGTTCTGGTGCAGTTGATTTTACATCCCCTAAAGAATACTCTTAAAGACCATGAGTTGTACTGACGCCTCTGGTGCACAACATGGGCCTCTACGAGTTTGAAG
>CAYFTD010000498.1:0-8490 GCA_964345915.1 uncultured archaeon | reverse complement strand
TACAACTTCACCATCCAGGTCTTCACGGCCGGATACACAACCTTCAATCTTGTAATAGATAGTGACGAACCTTCAATGTTTGACCTTCCTTCAGCAGTCACAATCAACCAGTCAGGTCAGGTGCCTCTCACAGTTCATGTTCCTAGCTCGGGTCCGACCCGATACGAGAATCACATCAGCTTCACTTCTGCGGACTTTGGCACTGCGACTCTTAGTGTAGACTTCGACATGAGTGCTGCAATAGCTCGGGTCGCATTCGACATTAGTTACACTCCATGGTCGATTGACACAACGTATGGTCAATTCAGAGACTTCTACAAGGTGTTGACAGAGAACAACATCTCTGTGACAGAGATTCGAAACGAATCAGACATATCACTCTCATACCTCCAGGAGTTTGATGCAGTCGTCCTGCTAGACCCGTTTGCATGGGACATCAATGAAACAGATCCAGCCAATGCTGAGGTCTTCTCTTTCTCCTTTGGACCCGCAGCGAAGCAGGCATATCAGGACTACTATGATTTAGGCGGCGGAATATTCGTCACAGCACTCTCAAACGAAACTCTGAATGTAGGGCGGCTCAACAGCTTCATAGATTGGTCTGGCTTTTCATTTGACTTCGATGAGATATCTGATGGCTTTGACCCCGTTGAAGTGACACAAGTCACAGCACACACTATAACAAGCGGAGTGGGAAGCTTCGATTATCTTGGCGCTCGCCTCTCAACCACACCTCCTGGATCTACTACGCTTGGACGTTATACAGGGTTCACTGTGCTGAGCAGCCAACAAGGGGCAGGTGGAGGAAGGATAGTGGTGACAGGCACCAACTTCTTCATTGACAACTGGGGAATGAGCGGACTCTACAGTTCCAGCCACAACGATGTGCTTGCACTCCGCATTGTCCAATGGATATCTGACCTAATCTAGAGGATGAGTAGCCACGGGCCATCGCACCACGAAGCGATGCAGTTTGGAAAGCCGAATCGGAGCAGTCATTAAGGGCGCATTTGGACACCTGATGCGTGCCGGACACAATGAAGCTTTTGGTCAGCCCAACTGATGAGAAGGATGCTATTGATGCCGTAAGAGGAGGAGCTGACATCATAGATGTGAAGAATCCAACAGAAGGCTCTCTGGGGGCGGCTTCCCCCGTACTTATCCGCCAAGTAAAGGATGTCGTGGGGGACAGCATCCCTGTCAGTGCAGCGATTGGCGACGTGCCTTATCTGCCTGGAACAATCGCTCAAGCCGCTCTTGGTGCTTCAATAGCTGGTGCTGACTTCGTCAAGGTAGGGCTCTATGGAACGAATAATCATGACGATGCAAAGAAAGTCCTACGTTCAGTCGTCTATGCGTTGGAGGAATTCGGTCGTGACAGCGTCGCAGTCGCGGCCCTATATGCCGACCATGCCCGGGTTGGCACAATAGACCCACTGGACCTCCCGAAGATTGCCGAGGGAATCAATATCGGTGTAGTCATGATTGACACAGCTATAAAGGACGGCAAGAGCTTGTTCGACTTGATGTCGCATGAAAAGGTTGCTAAGTTCGTGGAGGTTTCCAGAGAACTGAACTTTCAGGTTGCCCTTGCCGGCTCCTTGTCAGGCGAGTCGTTCAAAGAGGCAGCATTGCTTGGGCCGGACATCGTAGGAGTCAGAACTGCTGCCCTCTCCGGGGGAAACCGGGATACTGGCAGAGTTGACTCTGCGCTTGTTGCCGAACTCAAAAGGACGCTCAGCGAGTTTGGACCAGGCTAGCTGCACTCATCTACTCTTTCAATTATGACCAGTAGGTCGTTGGGTCTGCTTCCGTCGATGAGGTAGAGTTCTCCGTCAAACTGGGAATGTAACTCGCGCAGATATTCATCGACAACTCTCATCCTCTCTAGGTGGTCCAAGCCCTCTTTTTCTATCAAAGTTGGAGTGGGGTATATGTGACTGGGACCGTCTCCTTCTTGGTCATCAGCACTCTTTACAAGGACTGCAATATCTGCTTCTACCTGAATCGCTACCCAAGCGGCTATCGAATCGCTTGTGACACTCCAACTGTGCGGGAGTTCGTCTATCTTCTTGAGCAGGTTGTAAGGCTGTAGAATGAAACTATGGCCCTCAGACAATCTTGTATCAAGATCACTTCCGATGAAAATCTCCAGACTAGGAGCATGTTGGAATAGAAGCATCCCAAACTGCTCCATGGCTTTGATTGCCATCCAATGTGCTGTAGAATCAGAAACCCCCGTGTTCTTCTGGGACTCGCGTACCTGGTCAGCGAATGGTCCCCCTCCAGGAACGACAACAATCACATGTTTCCGACTGAGGTTCGAGATTGTTTGCATCAGCGCCTTCAGACGATTAGGTTGTGTTGCCAGACTCCCGCCAACCTTGATGACCATCCTCAAGGCGCACTCCTCCAGTTGGTGCCTGCATAGAGTGCCGCCGAGTAGGCTGTCGCAGATATCGAGCCCTCTGTGCCCAGTATTTCCTTCACATAAGTGCCTTTGATGACGCCGTGTGATGTGACCGCTGCGTTTCCTAGGAATTCAGCACCAAGACCAGAGAAGACAAATGTTTCTTCCTTCGGATCAATTGACAATCTGTTACAGACCTGAAGTACAGCTTCACCAATGTCTTCCAGCTGCTGAACCCACGCTTGACGAGCGATATCCACAATGACCTCCTCTGATAGCGTTTCTAGATCACCACACACAACCCGTGCAAGCCGTGACTTGCATTCCGCAAGCGACTTGCCGCGGTTGTCAGCTGTTTCGGTTGTGTATTGATTATCGGCAATGTGACCTAGGACTAGATGGACATCGCCTGACGTTGCGAAGTGCTCTGATGAAACTCTGCAGGATTCTCCGCTCACTGACACAGACCTGAGAATGGAAGAAACATCTGTTCTCAGTGCGCCTGTGTAGACAAGTTCACCGGAAATCAACCGACTTGTGTCATCCTTCCCAATGGCACCGGGAATACCATCTCGAACTGGAATGACATCAGTAGTCGTGGAACCAACACCCACTAGGATGCAGTTGGGCACCTCACGACCAATTGCCCATGCAAGAACGGGCCAGTTTGCCGCAGCGACTGCAAGAGGAGAATCAAGAACCTCTTGTGGTCGCATTAGTTTGAGGTCTATACTAGGATAGACAATCGGAACCTTCGTCAGAACGCTCGATATGCCCTCTACGATGGTAGTCACTCCTTCTCTCTTCGTTTCGAAAGTATCGGATAACTCGGCCGTCATCACAACGGAAACCAGGTCCGGCACGCGATTCCTTGAGAGTCTTGAAACCGATTGAGAAATGAGTTCCCACAGGTCTGATCGCTCTCGAAGCCATATCGGAAAATGATCTGAACTATAGGACTCGTCTTGGGAATTGCCAGATTCATCTAGAGTGAGTCCACATCCTTTGAGATTCGCTCCCCCAACATCCAGTCCGACCACTCTCAAGACTGCACCACTCCAAGTTGCTGGTCAATTCTCCTCTCCAACGTAGCTAAATCATCACGGGCCTCATCTCTCGAAGCCCCCCAGCCGCACAAGTATGGCCTGATGAATTCGTCCACACCGGGAAGTGCAATAGGCGGACTTGCCACGCCAGGAAATGTCATTATGCTTCTATACTCACCATCCACTTCGGGAGTATGTGTTGACTTTGGCATATCCTGATATTCCTTGAACAATGCGAAACCCGCTCCAGAGGACGCCTCCGGCAGAAATCCGTTCGTGCATTTTAGGATGTCCGCAAGTGCACGAGATCCATGTGTGCGTTCAATACCTATAGCTGAAACTGTCAGGCGGGGGTTGATATCCATCGGAATTGCCTTCTTGCCAGTGAAGACGAAGTCGATACCCACGTATCCTCTTAGCCCTGGCAGAGCTTTAACGATTCTCTGGGCGAGGGATACCGCGGCCTCGCCGGCCGAATGTGTGAACGGACACTGTCCACCGTGGTATCCTGAAGTAGAGTCTGTTCCTCCAAGTGTCACATATTGACGATTCACTGAAAGCTTTAGCATCTGCCCATCGCTCGCAAGCAGAGACAGACTTGCATCAACTCCGTCTACGAATTCCTGAAGCACAACCCTGGAACCACTCAGCTTGGCTTCTAGTCGCTCTACCAGTTCTCCAAGCGCTTCTTCATCAGACACAAGACTGGTGTGGGTTGCACCAGAAGAGAGTGCAGGTTTCAAGACTGCAGGGAAATTGACCTCTGAGGACTTGTCAAGAATTCTGCCAACTTCAGATGAAACTGTCACTGGAGCTGGTATCGATAGTTCAGAATAGAGTTCAGAGCACTTCACCTTGTCAGAACAAATAGCGGCTGTTTCTGTTTCCGGTCCAAGGACTTCCAGTCCGTGTGAGCGAATCTTTGCCAACACATTGGTGAGGATTCCATCATCTTCCGGGGCTATCACAACACCGACATCAGCATCATCCGCCAGGGCTCCGACCACTTGAGGCCAGTCTGATTCTACGGACACACGCTCCTTCCTTGCTGCAGAAGGCAAAAGCAATTCGTTGATTCTTGAATCATATGTGATAGTCACCTCGTGACCCGCACTGTTGAGGCATCTTACGAGCGTGCACAGCATTGCAAAGCCCTGGGCTGCAAAGCTAGTATCCCATCTCTCCTCCGCAAGACCGCCTCCAGAAATGTGCTCGTAGATGAATGCTCGCATTGTCAGCCTGGCGTCTTCAGAGTCAGTAAGCTATAAGACTCTTACAGAATCAATGAAACACACTCATGAAGAACGAAGCTAGAATCATCCCTGTGATGGATATCATGAATTCACAGGTTGTCCATGGGATTGCAGGAGAGAGAGATCGATACGAGCCGATTAGAAGCATGATCGTTGAGGGCTCGGACCCTGTCGATGTGGCAGAGGCATTCAGACGGACGTTCAATGTTGACGAGATCTACATCGCCGACTTGGATGCGATATCAAAATCGGGAAACAACCTTTTGTCGGTTATGGAGGTATTGGAAACGTCTCAAGTCCAGGTCCTGCTAGACGCTGGAGTGTCCAGCAAGACTGACGTGGAGAATCTTCTAGGTCACGGTATTCCGAGTGTGGTTGTAGCAACCGAAACCATCGAGTCGAGAGAAGCACTATCAGATATCGCTGATAGTCATCAAGGGGAGGTTGTTGGTTCGCTCGACATGAAGAATGGCCGAATCTTGAGCGCAAGTGCTGAAATCAAGGGACAGCAGCCCGGAAACGTCGCTAGATTCATGGAAGCCTCGGGGTTTCAAGAACTGATAGTACTGGAGCTTGCATTAGTCGGTTCTGGGAGAGGGCCTATCCATCAGGGCTTGGTAGAGGTCCGACAGAACGCCAACATAAAGATCATAGCCGGAGGGGGAGTGAGAAATCGCGACGATCTCCGCGAACTTCACTCTCTTGGTATAGAAGCCGCTCTTGTAGCAACAGCGTTACACAACGGGAACATACCAGCTCGACTCCCTTCGCTTCATGTAGATATGTAATCAGTATGCTTAACTTCTGGACCTGTCGCCAGAGGAGTACAGTCCGAGGGACGTGAACACTAAGTTGGCAAGGGTCACAAGAGCTTCATACGCCGTCCTAATTGCATGTACTGTGACCCATTTTCTCAATCATGTCTACACTGGAATGCTATCGCCATTCCTGCCAATTATCCGTGACGAGCTCTCATTGACACTGACTGAGGCAGGGATTGTCACAAGCGCAGCAATCGTCACAATGACGACTTCTCACCTTGTTGTGGGTTATCTAGGTGATCGCGGATGGCGTGACGTCTTCATCCCAGCCAGCGTGTTAGTGAGCGCCCTCATTGTGCTCGTTTCGAGTTTCGCTACAACTTTCCTCTTTCTGACGACAGCAATGCTTCTTCTAGGTATTGGAGCATCCGGTTATCATCCAAGCGTATTTCCAGCCCTATCAGAGAAGTTTCCAAAGACTTCTCGGGCAACGGCCACCGGGATTCAGGCCATAGGTGGTCTTGTGGGAATGGCTTTGATACCATTCCTCGGTGTTTCACTGCTTGTGATTCTAGGAGGCTGGCGTGAGTCGTTCGCTGTACTAGCAGTGATGGGGTTTCTTCTCTTCATCCCCGTGGTAGCTCTGATGCGCTATTCGAATAGGGAACGATTCATTGCACAGGACGAACAACCGGATGAAGATGGAGAAGAAGGCTGGACAAGAAATTTCGCCCTCCTAGTGATTCTAATGGGACTTCGAGGAATGTCATTTCGATCCACGACGTTACTGATGCCTCTGTATCTTGTGGAGAGCGCCTATTCTTATGACCCGATACTTGCGGGCTCTCTTACGACAGTGATGCTTGTTGCTGGACTCGTCGGCGAGATTGTATCCGCTCCAATCTCGGACAGAGTTGGAAAGCGGGTTCCCTTTCTAATCGTTTCAACAGGACTTTCGGCCCCACTTCTTCTGCTGCTGAACGCCTCGTTGAATCAGATTGCCCTGGTGCTTGTGCTCATTGGAATCGGATTCTTCTTTTTCCTTGGAGTTCCACCTAACACTGCGTTTCAGACTGAAGTTGTTCCTCGAGATTCCAGGGGACTTGCCTTCGGTCTGTTGTTCTCGGTTGGCGCAATCCCAGGGTCTCTCTCACCCATTATCTTTGGGTGGATTGGCGATGTCTATGGTTTGCCAATGTCAATCATGTTCTTGGTGATAACTACTGGCGTGGCCACTATAGCTGCAGCGTTATTGAAGGAAGTAAAGGATCGTAAGAGCGAAACACCGATTGCACTTGACCTCATGCGGGTCCCAAAGTGATGCGTTAGTACGATGATGAACCAGTAGACAACATCATATACGCCCTTGAGAGCCAATGAGGGCGATGATCGACTATCATCTGCACCCATCATATTCCTATGACTCAGTTGGATCCTTGAGAGAGTTCTGCGAGATAGCTGTCGAGAAGGGGTTGCAGGAGATTTGTTTCACAACTCACTTGGACGCCGACCCGGAACGAGATGACTGTTTTGTGATGTTAAGGGGAAAGAAGGTCAGCATATACTCATCAGACTGGCTTGACGATTACGAGTCAAGTATCAGAGCCGCTGCAGATACTTTCAGTGAAGACAATCTGAAAGTGAGGCTCGGAATTGAGGTTGACCTGTATCCGGGCGTAGCCGAGGATCTTCCAGAGTCTTTCCACAATACCGACTTCGATCTAATAGTGGGATCGGTACACCTCATTGACCACAAGGCACTCTCACTTCAAGAAGAGGCACTCGAGATCTTCAAGAAGTACACCATCGAAGAACTTGGTCTAAGCTACTACACTCTCATCATGGATTCACTAGATACCGGTCTCTATGATGTGGTTGGTCACATGGACATCTACCGCAGATATGGTGAAGCTTACTACGGGGAAGAGATTCACGAACTGTGGAAACCCCACATCAGTGAGCTCACTGACAAGATGAAGGCTCAGGGAGTGGGCTTCGAGGTCAACACTTCCTCATGGCGCAAGGGACTTCCCGAACCCATGCCATCAGAGGCGTTGAGTAAGGCGCTTATTGGAAGAGGTATCGAAACTGTGACTGTAGGCTCGGATGCCCATCATCCGACTGAAGTAGGATCTGGAGTTGCTGGAGCGCAGGCAATGCTCATGCATTCTGGCCTCAAGGCCATATCGACATTCGATCACAGAAGACCTCGATCTCTCTTCAAATAGGGGGAAATAGTGTCTATCATCTGGGGCATACCGCTTGATGCTCCTTTTTGATTCAAATAGAAATATAGGCCACATAAGTCACCAGACGTTTGGTGATTACTTGAAGAATAAGATTCCCTGGCTACTCTGTGTGGCCGGAGGTGTCATGCTAATCATATCTGGTGCAACAGGGAACATCGGATTCTTTGATTTGATTGCAGAGGTCGTCGCATCAATCCCAGAACTCGTACCATTCCTAGATGCACTTGAGATCATCAGAACAGTGTTGGGGACTCTTGCATCCTTCGGCGGCAATACGGTGCTTGTCGGAGGCTTCTTCCTGACTATTGATAGAGTCCGTACAGGCAAGATCTTGGTGGGTCTTGGTGCTGGAATGGGTATCTTTGGACTCCTGATTAATATCGGACAGATAGCTTACACAGTGAGTTTTGGCGCGTCAATAAACTGGCTCATTAGCACAGCCATGACCATGAATGGTGCCGGTGTTCTTCTCACAATCCTAGCAAGGATGATGGCCAAGTAGTCAGCATGTTAGTTGGCTGGTGCAACTTTGAACACCCACGAGAAGACCCCCCTTCAGCTTGCTGTGAACCTGATTGAGTCTGAGCGGTACGAAGAGGCAGTTGAGCTACTGGAGAAACACTTGAAGGAGAACTCTGACTCGCTCGAAGGGTGGTATAATCTGGGGCTTGCCCTGGCCGCTTCTGGGAAGAATGAAGAGGCAATCAAAGCCTATGATGAGGCTTTGTCAATTGACAACATGATCTTTGAAGTGTGGTTTAACAAGGGTAC
>CAYFTD010000497.1:0-2183 GCA_964345915.1 uncultured archaeon | reverse complement strand
AGAAACGCATCATTGTTGGAGTGAACGAATTTCTACTTGAAGACGAGGATATCAACATCCCTGTCCTCAAAATCGACCCTGAGGTGGAACGCATGCAGATTCATAGGCTCAATAAGACTCGACGTGAGCGTGACAGCAAGAAGGTTCAGAAAGCTCTTGATGGACTGAGGAAGGCATCTGAAGGCACAGAGAATGTTCTTCCACATGTAGTGAACGCTGTCAAGGCGTATGCCAGCGTGGGCGAGATCTGTGGAGTCTGGAGAGAGATCTTTGGTGAGTGGGAGGAACCGAAGATATTCTGAACGATCTTCGCCAATGGCAAATCAAATATACGTAACAGAGTTTCATGTTCTTCGGGGCAACATGTATGACTGTGTCGATTCGATGGCTAGGACATTCAGGTTTCCAAATCAAGACTGACGAGAGTGTAACCTATCTTGACCTCTATAGGTCGAAGAAGTTGATAGAGAGAGTTCCCGACATTCCTGAACCGGCGACACTCGTATTGGTGAGTCATTCACACAATGATCATTGCTTTCCTGATGCGATAGAGGAAGTTAGGACCGACAAGACCTTGGTGATTGCACCTGCGAACTGCGGTGAGAAGATTCGTGGCGATTTTACTTCTCTTAAGCCCGGCGAAGAGGCCACGATAGAAGATGTCACCGTTAAGGCGGTCGAGGCATACAACACCAAACGATTCCGTTCGCCAGGCAAGCCCTACCATCCTAAGGGATTTGGCGTTGGCTACCTTTTGACGGTAAGAGGGACAACGATTTACTTTGCTGGGGACACCGACGAGATTCAGGAGATGGAGGACCTAGGCGCCGTGGATGTGGCACTTCTACCTTGTGGGGATACGTATACAATGGACAATCCTGAGGCGGCAGAGGCAACGAAGACTATCAGGCCCAAGGTCGTCATACCCATGCACAACTGGGACAAGAGCGTGGATGAGTTTCAGAAGGTAGTAGAAGCAGAAACTGATACGCAGTTCGTCTTACTCAAGGAAGGTGAAGAGTACTCACTCTAACGTTTGCGAATGGCCATCCCTGTCTGGTCCGTAGGACGGCTGGCGTAGGGCCAGCCGTCCACTATAGGGCATCTCTTCTTCTATAGAAGATCACAACTGCCACGACTACTATGACGCCGCCAGCAGCACCAACAATCACTACAGCATTCTGAGCCAGAAAGTCCAGGAGTCCCAGCGGTCTCCCAATCAATGATTCTGCTCCCACGTATTCATTTGTAGTGAAGGGCTGAAACTCCACGTAGATGAAGCCTGCTCCTGCCTGTAGTCTGTTCACTGTGATTGCCAGCATTGTGTAATTGCTTACCGTTCCGATCTCGAACGCGACGAAATCAGTGGCAACCACCAAGTTGTCGTCGAGGGAACTCCAAGGTAGGTATTGAGTCACATTGTGGAACCTCTGTTGCGCAGTGGTGGTTATAGTGGTAACGTCAGTGAAGTTCAACGAAACGTTCCACCATACTCCGATAGGTCCAATGACATCAAGCCTGTAGTATTCGACCGGATTTCCGGGGTCTTCCAAAGTGAAGTTGTAGGAGTCACCAACTCCAGTGAGCGCTATTTGGCCGATTTCATCATAGTGCCATGAGTTGTCCTTCATCCACTCAATCTCATAGTTCACGGTGTAGTCTATGTACTCGTTCCCAGGACCAGCGGTGTTGTTCAGTACTTCAATCGGGCTCACTGCGATTATGACGTCTGTGTGGGACGTGATGAAGGGAGAATGGAATGTCTGATTGCTCGGGCTGGCAATCCATTCACCTCCGCTCTGGATGTTACCTTGAATTGTCTGACCAGTGTAGTGAGTAACGCCGAAGACATCAAACACCCGAAATTGAGTGGTAACAGTGATATTGTCCTGTGTCAAAAGAGAGATTGTGAAGTTAAAGTAGTCAGGTGAGCTAGCTGGTACGCGAAAGCCGGCGACATTACTAGAAACCGCGTCTATCAGCTGACTGTTGTTCACTGGACCAACATTGAATTCTACGAACGCATTTCCTCCAGAGCTGACCGTTGCCTCGAAGACATAGTGCCCTGCAGGGAGATAGTGGAATGCAGAGGCCTCAAAGGTGCCCGTTGACGAGGGGCTATAGTCGAAATACATCATGTCTTCGGACACTGTCCATGCGTTCCAGGTGACTCCTGAGGACCA
>CAYFTD010000496.1:0-3219 GCA_964345915.1 uncultured archaeon | reverse complement strand
CGCGTATGTTACAGGGTATACAGAGTCCACAGACATCCCAACAGTCGACGCATATGACCCCACATTCGACGGGGGTATAGCAGACGCCTTCATCGCCATTCTTGACCAAGACTCAGATGCTGACGGTATTGTGGACTGGTATGAGCTCCGCGTCCTAGGCACTGACCCTTCACTGGTCGATACAGATGGCGACAACTTCCTCGATGGCTATGAGTTTGCCTTCGGCAGCAACGCGACAGACCCTGCCTCCTATCCCAACATGCCTCAGGCATGGTATGCCGCCATCGAATCGAATGCAACACTCCTGGCCCAAGTGAAGGCTTGGTTGGAAGGTAATGCCACAGAGCTAGCTCTCGTACGTGAAGTGTTGAACGAGCTAGGCGTGACGATTGGTGACACGGACTATGATGGACTTGATGACCTCGACGAGATAGCTTACGGGACAGACCCCCGCAACATCGACACTGACACCGACAATCTCAATGACGCCTTCGAGGTGAAGATTGGAACAGACCCGTTGGTCGATGACACAGATGGAGATACCTTCCTTGACGGCGTCGAAGTGCTTGCAGGGACCGACCCGCTCGATGCTGCTAGCTACCCTGGAAGTGGTGGAGTTCCCGTCGAGATCTGGGTCGTCGCTATGGCTGGCGGAGGTGTTCTTGGAATCATAGCCCTCGCTATAGTGTTGAGGAGAAGGACCTGACCTTCTCTTCTCCAGAGAAGCAGGAGTAACGAGATAGAGCAAGACAATTCATGAACGAAGTCGTTGGTATCTCGCGACGGTCGCAGTGGTAGCCAGCCCCATACACACTGCTGCCAGAGCTATCGGAGCCCATCCTGCTACCGACTCAACGGAAAAGACTCCAGCAAGGACTCCATTGACTGCCTGGAAGAAGAGTGCGTGAAGGTACGGCACAATAATCAGAATGTTCGCTGTTTCTGAAGCATTTTCTTGGACCCACATCAATGGCACACGATAAAGATGTCTGTACAGATCAAAGAGCAGGATAGTCACGACGCTGGTAAACACCCAGCCGATGAAGTTGGAGAGTGGAATATCTTGGAATGCGAGGCCGAAGAACTCAGTCGGTTCTGTCCAGACCCAACTTCCAACGCCGACCATATAGGGATCGTTGATGAAGTCCCACGACACCATGAAGAGTCCAACTAGGATCGAGGTGACAACTACTCTCGGGAGGACATAAGGCAACCTCGACTCTGCAGCCTTCATCGAATCTTCCTTGTCCTCAACTCTGTTCCCGCCAGCGACAATGATATTGACCATAATGTAGCACACATACAGCATATTGAACCATTGAATCGGGATTACAAACGGCACCTCCATGAGCAGAGGCCCCAGTTGATTTGTGTAGTAATAATGGCCAAAGGGGACACCGAAGTGCGTACCAAGCCACTCCATGAGGTATGTGACAACCACTGTGATTCCCAGGAGTACTGAGATTGCTCTGATTCCGAGAGTTTGAATGCCATGAGTGAAGCTGAATACAAACAGTATCACCACGTACAGGATGAGCAGCAATATGGTCATGGGCAACGGCAGACCTAGGAAGACGGGCAGTGACGTCGCCAGCATGAGAACAAGAAGGCCAGTGAAGAAGAGGGTCGGTCGTTTCATCTTGAACAGAACCATGTCTGCTGTGCCTCCATATCAAGCCTTTCTATCACTCGTCCTGGACAGGAAGAACCAGTCTGTGACTTTGTCTAGCATTCATGCAACTTAGAGCATGAAACAGGATGCTCTTGCATTGGTTGTTGTGGCAACGTAGGGGATAGCCGTCCTAGTCAGACCCTCCACCGGTCTCGGGAATGGTGAGCACTAACAGGGTCGCAATCACCATAACCACGACTAGATAGACAACTGAGTAGAAGTATGACATCTCCACTCGAAGCGCCTCCAATAGTATTGACCCGAGGAATCCTCCCAAGTTGCCGAACCAGAATGCCAGCCCAGTACTCGCACCTGACAACTCAGGTCCAACCGTTTCGAACTCCTCGAGCACAGAGAGAGCAACTGGCATTACCGCAATCAGGAAGAACCCTAGGATTGCTGAAATGAGGTATGTCAGCTCGACAACTGTGCTTGTACCCAGGATCAGAGTCGCTGCCGCGCCCACCGCCATGGCCACTATCAGGAATGGTTTCCTCTTCTGGACCTTGTCTGAGATTCCTGGGATTACGACGGCGCCAACTATTCCAAATGAGAGCAGAAGGATCATGACAATTGCAGGACTCCCGAAACCAGCAACGACTGGAATCCCGAGGCTCAGGAGAAGCTCCTCAAGAATCGCTGTCAGGCCGATGAATATCCCAAAGCCAGCGAAGAAGCCTATCGAGATGATCCAGACGTTCTTGTCCCTGAGCATCCTCCTTATGCTCGGTGTTGCCTCGGCCAATACGTCAATGTCCGGAGGCTTTGGAGGCTTGTCCCTCGCAACTGCAAAGAAGAGTACAGTGAGTATCAGGGCTAATGCCGAGTCTAGCTGAAGGATCCAGACGACGTTTGCCTGTGCCAGTGGGACTGTGTAGCCCGAGTCCCCGTAGAGAGGAGCAGTCCAGAGAATCATGCTCAGAGCTGTACCGAGCAACATTCCGAGTAGCATGAACAGTGTGCTCACTCCAGTCGCCAGTCCTCTCTCACCCTTCGGGAACCAACTGACACTAAGGTAGACTATGCAGTTCTGAATCATGACAGAGCCGATTGACAGCCCGAACTGGGCGATGAATATCATCAGGAAGTCGTTTATCATGAATATGCGGAGCGTGCCGAACAGTGCCTGAAGAATCGAGCCGAAGCCCGCGACTATGACCAGACCTCTCCGGTCGGCAAGCATCCCCACGGGAATCGAGAGTATTATGAACGCAAGAGGCTGCGAGGCTGTAAGCAGGACAACACTTGGATCCCCGGGAGGCAGACCTAGTACTGGTGTGACCTCGTTCCGAATCAGGGAGAACGCAAGCCACATCATCTGGCCAATCATGAAGACTAGGCCGAATACAAGTAGTACTGCCCAGCGGTACCTATAGACTTCGACTTCCTCAGACACGCGAAACACCTTACAAAACTGAATTGGGAGTTGAATCAGATGGGTACCAACAAGGGGCTGAAATCTGTTCCGATTTCAATCAAGTTGGACTGTACCTGAAGAGGCTCTCTTCACCATCGATTCCAAGTACCTCGACCACAGCCCTGTTGTC
>CAYFTD010000495.1:0-5047 GCA_964345915.1 uncultured archaeon | reverse complement strand
TTGACCATCTTGGATGTTTCCTTGAGTTCTAAGGAAGAACAATGCTGTATCTGTTCCCACAGGCACAACGGCGGCTTCCCCAAAGGTCAGGTTCGATGGTTTGTGCGTAATGGAGCCATCTTCAGGGATACATGCGTATTCAGCGTAGGCCCCAAAAGTGAAACCCATAGTTCCAAAAATCTCGTCACCTGGTTTGAATAACGTCACTCCATCGCCTACTTCCTCTATCTCTCCAGCTAGCTCAATACCCAAGATGTTGAATTTCTTAGGTCTTAACAGACCATTCACCATTCTTGCCAGAAAAGGATCAGTCTTGCGCATACGCCAATCTGCAGCGGTTACTGATGTTGCATGTATTTTGACCAAGACCTCATTCTCTTTTGGAGTTGGCTTCTCAACTTCTTTCATTTGAAGGACCTCAGGAGGTCCGTACTTCTCGAATACTACGGCTTTCATTTCTGTATGCTTCCCGACTTTTGAGAGCCTAATCCAAGTGATATTTGTTGCTCAAATCCCTTCAACCAAAATGCTGTTCTAGGGACTGAGCAAACTCTTCGGCCTTCCTGAGGTCTTCAGCATTGGGTCTACCCTTGTTCATTCCCCCAAAGTATCCAAGGAAACTATTGGTGTTAAAACCTGGGCAATTGAATTCACCAAGAATCACATACCCCTTCGATTGCAGTCTTTCCCTCAGTGGCGTGTGAAAATCGGCCGCATAGCTTGTGACTCCACTGGTTGAGAAGATGAATGCCTTCTTGCTGGTGATCTGTGGAAGCTTATCGGCAAGGTCTAGTATAGCTCTATGGTGTTTTTCATCATAGATTCCAGAGCCGAAGCCAACTAGGCTGCACTCTTTGATTTCCTCAGGGTCAACGTTCCGTGGCATTTTGATTTGTGCATTCAGAACTCTCGCGAAGGCTTTAGCGACCCTCTCAGTATTCTTATGATGAATTGATACCAAGACCAAGATACACTTCATTATCGACGCTACATCCCTTCATTCAAATGAGACTCTTGGGTTGCTAAGTGGACTCACTCTTCCGTCCAGCTGGGTTGAGGTGAGCCGGCACCTGTCCTAGTGACGGTCGATTCAAACTCGCTCTTGATGCCAAATCTCTCCGCAAATCTCAGGATATAGCTCCGCCTCTTTCCGTTTGTTGCACTTACGAGCATTATCGCTGGAATCGTCCATAAGGTGACGATACCGGGTAGGATGAACAGGAACATTACGGCGGACCAGTGCACTTGAGTACCGTATGTAGCGAGAAAGTCGAAAGTGAATTGATACAAGGCGATGATGACACCAATTCCTGCATAGCCTTTCAGGAATGCCAAGTACCACCTGCCAACGGCCTGAAGTTCGACCGGACCGGACTTCTTTGCTATGACGATTCCAGACTCATCGATTACCCAGGCAGCAGAGAAGAGGGCAAATGCAGGAGCTTGAAAAAGAGCACCCAAGATGAAGAACAGAAAGATGATGCTATTCCAAGCAAGATAGTAGTCTTGAAACAGGGGGAAATTCATGATAGTAGGGCTGAATATCAGACTCAGCGTGAAATTCGTTGCCATCAACGCTGGAAAGAAACCCATGAGCATGCCGTGGGATTTCTCTGGACCATGCTGTTCTAGTATCGCAAATAGGTGATTTCTCCCCATGTACTTCTTGTACACCCAGAGGAACAAAGGAGCTAGAGCGAATCCGACCAGTGTTCCAATCATCGAAGATACGGGAAACAGCAAAACCACCCAACCCGCTGCATTGGTCACACTGAAAGCCACTGTCAAGGGCACGATTGCAACTAAGGCGACTATCGCCGGTCTTGCATACCTCACGTCAATCACCAATGGCAAATCATCGAGTCTGAGTATTATCAGACTTCTTCGCTGTACCTTAAATCTGTGATGAATAATGGAATGACATCTGAGGGTCTTGGCGCGCTCGGAATGCAGGGAAAAATCCTGTGGATCCACTCATCAAAGTGAGTCATTGATCCACCATTGCTTCAGTAGGACCAGAAGTTGGATTCTCAGTCTGTTACATACATTCCTTAAGAAATCCGATTATGTCTGAATTCATTTTAGAAACATGCTCTCCGAGCCACTCTAAATGTCCAATGTTCTCAAGACTGTAGAGCCTCGCATCTGGAATAGACGAAGCTGAGAATTCGGCATTCGTGTATGACACATCTCCATCGACTGTTCCGTGAATCACCAATGTTGGACAGTTTATGGCTTCCAAGCTGGCAAAAGAAACCTGTTCAAGCTGCTTCAGATCATTGTTTAGACCATCCATTCTTGGACTCATTGGACAGGTCGTGCGAACGAACTTCTTGTACCATGCAACTTGCTCCGGTATGGCCATCACTTGCTTGATGTAGTTATCCTTACCCTTGGAATCTAGAATCATCGTCTCCTTGAGCGCTTCTTTTAACGACCAACCAGTCGCGCGCCTGGTCAATACATCATAGATCCATATCCCAATATCTGCTATGGAATTGGACATGAGTATTCTACCAAGCGTGGAATTCAGTTGGTCTTGATTCACAACGTACTCCTGGCTGACTGCAGCCATCAGAATAAGAGCCCATATTCGGTCTGGATGGCGAAGAGCAAAATGCAAAGCTACAGGGCCTCCAGCTGAGGCACCAAGAATCGCGACCTTTGAGATGCCAAGCGTGTCCAACAGTGATTCAATTGCGTCGGCTTGTTCTTCGAATGTTTCCCCTGTACTCAGGGGTGTACGCAGATACCCTGACCTGGAAATTGCCAACAATGAGAAGCCTTCGTTAGTCCACATGTCCATATCAAGTAAGCCCTGATCATACCCACCAGGACCGCCATGTAGCATTAAGAGTACAGGTCCGCTTCCCATCAGAGCATACTCAATCTCACCCATTGAAGTACTAGCAACCTTGCTGCCTTCATTCAGAGTGGTGAGTATGTTCCGCTTCCAACCCCTGAACGATATCATGATCCAGACAAGTAGCACTCCGAGAAGGACAAGAGAGAGCTCCACGAACATATGGAATCCATCATCTTGGCTGTATATCATTCTTTGGACATCCATCTAAGGATGAAAGTCTTGAATGATCTCTGGGATGAGCGTATTGAAGACCCTCAGCAACCTGGCATCATTTCCACGTAATAGCGTGCACCATGTTAGCCGATACCCCTGCAAAAGTCTGCGGATGATGATGCAAGCTCAAGGGTAAGCTGAGAATCACTAGAACGGCAACCTCCATCATTAGTGTCGCAGTAGGCTTTCTCGTTGGAGATCCTATTCCATGGATGAATGCTTTCAGATTATGAAAAGACTCTTGTTCCGGTAGTCCGGTTCCCAGTGTTTGAAACAAGCAGGAAGCAGTCAGACATGAAGGTCTCGGGATACGCAACACAAGCAGTGGGACAGCCGTTAGAGCCATTCACCTACAAGCCACCCAAAATGGGGAAGCATGACATCCGGGTTTCAGTCACGCACTGTGGTCTGTGCCATACCGACATCCACGCCATCGACAACTACTACGGAATAACCACCTTCCCCTTTGTCCCCGGCCACGAGATTGTTGGGCACGTGTCGGCTGTGGGCGACTCAGTATCCGGCTTAAAGGAGGGGGACCGGGTTGGTATAGGCTGGCAGGGTCGTTCTTGCATGCAATGCAAGTGGTGCGAGCAGGGCGAAGAGCATCTCTGTATGGACATTGTTTCATCAGGAAGTTGGGTACCCTATGGCGGCTTCTCTACTTCTGTCATCGCGGATAGCCGCTTTGCATACCCGCTTCCTGAGGCCATGCCCTCCGAAGTGGCTGCGGTGCTCATGTGCGCCGGAGTCACGGTCTACTCCCCGCTCCGATCGTACGCAGCACGACAAGCGCAGAAGATTGGTGTCATTGGCGTGGGAGGGCTAGGTCACCTCGCATTGCAGTTCGCCCGCGCCCTCGACTACGAAGTAACTGCCATCTCCTCCTCTCCAGACAAGAAGAAGGAAGCGCTTGCCTTTGGCGCAGACAACTTCATCGTTTCGGATGACCAGACGAGCCTGCAGAAGGCAATGTTCAGCTTCGACTTGCTACTATGCACCGCCTCTGGCAAAATCAATTGGGAGGTGCTGCTGAATACCTTGAAGAAGAATGGGAGGCTGGTCCTTGTCGGCTTCCCAGACGTAGCCTTCAATTCGACTGACCTCGTTGCACACCAACTATCGATCACCGGATCCTTCCTCGGCAATCGGGCTACAATGCGGGAGATGCTCTCGTTTGCACAGACGCATAGCATCAATCCCAAGGTAGAGTTGATGCCCATGACGGAAGTAAACGAAGCGATTCGAAAGGTGAAGGAGAACAAGGCACGCTACCGAATCGTCCTATTCAACGACATCGCCGACAAGGGAGTCTAGATGGGTCAATATATGCCATTTTTGCCGATATCCTTAAGATTCAAAACGTACTGCTTCACACAAACTTAGCCGGTTTGGCGGAGTAGCTTACGCGTTGGACTGCAAATCCAATTTACCTGGGTGCAAATCCCAGAGCCGGCTCCACTTCCTTTTCGAGTAGACATCAATTCCCATGGAAGGCTTTATTCGTGCCACTAGTCGGTACGGGTGGTGGGTTTGAATCTTGGAGGACGACTCAATACCTGATGGTAGGGAGACCCTACGGCGAGTACAATCATTGCTGGCGGATAAGACGAAGCCCTCAACTCCCCTTCCGGTCGACTATCTGGATGAGTTGGAGCTGATATGGGGGAAGAAATGGGGGGCTCAGTCGGAGATCGGGAAGCTCCGCGAAACCATGGTCCAAAGACCTGGGAATGAGATGGCTCCGCCAGCTAAGGACTTGGCATGGTATCAACTAACCAAGCAGCCGAATGTTGCCAAGTGTCAGGAAGAGCATGATGGACTAGTGGATATTCTCAAACAGGAGGGAGTCACAGTCCATGATGTTTCCCCTCCTGAGGACTGGCTCATGTCAGAACCCTATGGTGTGCCCCATGCCAGATATGGTGGCGGTGCAAGAGACCCGGGTGTCGTTGTCAATGGAGGAGC
>CAYFTD010000494.1:0-6354 GCA_964345915.1 uncultured archaeon | reverse complement strand
CTAGGCACGCGAATACAATGGCGTTTTGAACTATGCCAGATGCCAAATAGGTATCAGCACCCTCCTTGTATTCAGTTGATTTCTTAGTGTAGAGTGATCTGCCGTGACTGATGACAAGTTTCTCTGCCTCTTCCTTCTCTACCTTCTTCAAACTCACTCCCGTGAGAATGCTCGCCTTGAGCTCTGCTTGCATGTCCGCCATTGGGGAGCCTTCATGGGCCTTTCGAGCAGCGTCCAATAGCTTCTGCCCCTCTGATACAAGAGTCTGCCTAAGGGCCGGGTCCGCAAGTGAGGGGTCATTCCTAGCAAGACCGGATTCAAACATTGATCTCGAGTATCGGAATACCTCGTATCCTTTCTCAATCAGATTCATATTCACTGCGAGATCTATCGTCTTGATGGTTGCAATTATCGCATTGTCCGTTTCTCCTAAGTTCTCGAACTGATTTGCCGATTCGACCATCCATGGGAATGCATCTGTGCTGTTTGCCTTGATTGCGTCTTGACCCTTTGCTAGGGCAGTGTAGGCGTCAACACAAATCACAGCCAAGTTCGTTTTGATGCATTTTGCCTCTACTTCGGACCTTGCCAAGATTTGATTTCTTAGCTTGCATGAGTGTCCAGACTTCGAGATTGAGAGGAACTTGCAGGTTTCTTTTGATGTCAACTATGGCATACCCCAACACTACTACATGTGTTGTCGGCCCTAGTTCTACTTGAAACCTAAAAAGCACTTCTGGTTGCATCGTTAGGCTTAACTGTGCTTGCTAAGCGGTTCCAGTGTGAGGTTGTGGCCCTGACTGATGAAGATCCGGACTTGGCAATGATACGAAGAAAGAAGATGGCTCAGCTTATGAAGCGTGAGAAAGAGCTTGAGGCCACACGTGAGCGTCAGGCGAAGGTGACAGCTGAACGTGCAAAGCTTCTCAGAAAGTTCCTTGAACCAGATGCACAGAAACATCTGGAGCGTCTACTGAAACAAGCGCCTCGGATTGGAAAACAGGTTGAAGAGGTCATCCTCTACCTCATCGTGTATAGAGGATACCGTCAGTTGATGAGTAGACTCGACGTCATGTATATCGAGCGTCAAGTCAAGGGGGAGGGCCCAAGAATCAGAGTCCAGCGTGATGGAGAAACCTCTGATTTCAGTTCCTACGTGAAAGAGGCTATCAAGAAAGGCTCTGATGAATAGCCATAACCTATGTCAATGACAATCGGATTTGGATATTAGCAACGGAAGGAGAGTCGTTCTGACAATGCAGCTCTTTGACGCGCATACTCACATTGACATGAAACATTTCAAGAACGACATTGACAGAGTAATAGAGAGAGCGAAGAAGGCCGGACTCGTTGGAATGGTGACCTCTTCCATAGGTCCAAGTTCCTTCCGGCGTACCTTGGGAATAGTAAAGAAGCACAGCGGGTTCATATATCACAGTGCAGGTGGTCAGGCATCGACTCTGAACGGTGAAACTGCTGAAAAGATAATCGAACTAACTCGGAAATACGCCAAGGATCTTGTGGGCGTTGGCGAAGTCGGTCTGGATTATCATTGGGTCAAGGATTCGGCCAAGCGCCGGGGGCAGGAGCCGTTGTTCCTCATGTTCATTGAACTTGCGAACGAGTTGGGCCTTCCGCTTGTGATTCACTCGAGAAAGGCTGAAGCTGAGGCAGTTTCGATTCTTGAGAAACATGCCGCGAATGGGGTACTAATGCATTGTTTTGATGGTACTCTTGATGTTGCTCGAAAGGTGGCTGATCAAGGGTGGCACATAACGCTTCCAGCGAACTTCATCAGATATCGCAATCGTGTTAGTGCAGCCAGAGCACTACCTCTGGACCAGATTCTACTTGAAACAGATGGCCCTTACCTTTCCCCAACAGAAAAACGGAACGAACCTGCAAACATCGCAATTGGTTGTCAGTCACTTGCCCAAGTGTTGGACCTGCCTATCGAACACGTAGCAGACGTGACCACTCAAAGTGCCTCCGAGTTCTATGCTCTCTAGTTTCCAGCACCGATAGTACTTAATGTGTTCATCACCAAGAATCCATTGTCAGGAACGGATGTCAATGTACACACGGCGATTTGTTGATATCGATGAGGCTTCATTGAAGAGTCCCGTCGCAGTATTGGGTCTCCCAGGAATTGCAAGTGTTGGAAGAATCGCAGTTGAAACACTCGCAGCAGTGCTAGACGCGAAGCCAGTAATGGACTTCTTTGCAGACGACTTCCCTCCTCGTATAATGGTCAAGGACGGGATAAGCCATTTTCCGAAGAGCTCGATTCTGTTGTACAAAGCAGCCCCAGATGAACCTCACGACATCCTAATTCTGACAGCTGACTTTCAGCCTGCATCTGGGCGTGGAGTCTTCGAATATGCCGATTTCGTTGTCCAAGAGTTCACCTCGCTTGGTGTCAAGGAGGTGTTCGCATTGGCGGCATACGAAACTGGTTATCAGGAGTTCTTCGACGCATATCCATCTCCCCCACGTGTCTTTGTATCAGCTAGCTCGGCTGGCCTGCTTGAGAGAATCTCGGGTATCAATGGGACAGTTGCAACGAAAGAGGGAGTTGTCAACGGTGCAAATGGGTTCATCCCGGCGTGGGGTGCCTCTATGTATGACATGGAAGGTGCCTGTCTACTCGGAGAAACCCTGGGAATGATCAAGATGGACTACCGGGCCGCGAGGACAGTGCTCGAGAAGATTGGGTCACTTGTTGGCCTCAAGGCCGCCTTTGACATCCTTGATGATGATGTTTCCAAAGTCATGGAGTTCATTTCTTGGGCAAAATCAGAGGTTTCACAGAAGGGTGCATCAGACGAGATTGGCAAAAGTCCCAGTGATAGGTACATTGGCTGAACTACTCGACGAGTTCTGGACTGAGAATGTCTGTAATGTGGGCTTGAGAATCGACATTGATGTAGAAGTAGTGGTCTTCATGGACAACTTTGATAGTGAACGGGAACCTCTTCGCTTTCTCTAGAACATTCGGGGGCACTGTAAGTACAGTCTTCTGGCCACAGACAGGACAGCCAGCATATCTTTTGAGCATTTTCGGTCCCTCAATCTGATAATGTGCTATTTAATCCGAACTCTGGAATTATGACTCATCACGAGCTTTGTGGCGTGTAAATCCAACTGACCCAAAGCTTCTGTAAGAACTGTGACTATGTCGGCTGGTTCTTTCTCCGCTATGGCTGAGGTGTCAGTGGCGACGATCCTCAAGTTCTCGTAGACATTTGCCTCCACGAGGATCTGGAATTCACCAGCGTCTGATTTGGCCCATAGGACGAAGAAGTTGTCGAAGTCTTTGAATTCGTTCTTAGGTCCTCTTAGAGTGGCCTGAATCCTCTCAACACGGTCACCTGAGATAGCAGCCTTTAGAAGATAAGCTCGAATTATCTGGTTGCCCACCTTCCGCCTGATATCCTGGAACTCGGTCACGGTTCCATCAGCTGCTTTCAGCTTCCACGTTGACCGAGAACTCAAGAAACCACCAAACCGAGATACACCAATTCGCCAATATAGAGGTTATCTTATTGTATGCACTCGGCATATTCTCTGCATCATACTCGCATATCTTGTTGGTATGCATTGAGGAATCCGTCAGTGGCCCAGAATACACTTATTTGTCGGTGAGCAAACAGAACGTCATCACGCGGTGAGCGACTCGTTAGGAGCGAGCACAATGATACAGACCATCGATATGGTGATCAGAGAAGTCCACATTGGACTTTGGTTCTTAGTCGTTGGCTACTATTTCTTCATCTTCATCTTTCTTCTGTTCTTCCGATACAGGAAGACTAGGAATCCATTCCAGCTTGCTATGGCCCTCTTCTTCCTCTTGCTCGCTATAGGTCGGAGTTTCTACTTTGTTGGGGACTTCTATGCAGACGCAACCTCCTTGTACGGTGGAGGTTTCACACCACTTCTTCCAGACAACACACCCTGGTTAAGCGCGGGGGCGTTTTTCCAATGGATGGCTCTTGCGGTGTTATCTGCAACGGCTGCCTTCATGATTTTTGGTAAACGATGGGCAGAGATACTATTTGCCATTCCAGCTGTGGCCATTGGTGTCGTTCTTGGACTTGTCCCTCTTGAAACATTCACCAGACAGGCATTGTCCGGAGGAGCCGGAGCCGTCTATGTACTATTCATCCCGTTGCTCTTCTGGTATCTCGCATGGCAGTCAGGTGGCATACTCAGGAAGTCCAATTTCCTCTTGGGACTTGGCTTCTTTGTGTTGTTTGCGGGGAGAGTGATTCACGCCGCTCGTCACGTCCTTGCTGACGTCGTGTTTGCAGGATCATACACAATCTCAGGCGTGCTAGCTCCAGGATTAATAGTCATTGGCTTGATCCTTATCGCAACGGGTAATGAGTGGGGTCAAACACAGTAAGTACCGAATGCATGATACATCAAATGTAAGGAATGACCATTTCAGCCAACTTCCTTCCATTCCAACATCTGCATGTCTTCAAGGGTGTGAAGAGCCTTGACGACCTCTTTGATTGGGATCTTCAGCTCGTAGGCTATGTCGTTCGAAGTCATCTTTCCCTTGCACTTCTTAGCGACATCAAAAACAGTCTGAGACATTTGCCCGAGCCTCACAAGCATCGGAGAAACTTTCCCCTTGAGTATCGGGACAATGACTCTCTTCTCGGCTGCACGACCATCTTTAGTAATCTCATCAATTCTCGGAATGAAGACGGCAAATCGGTCTAGACTTCCATCGAAATCTTCGATGGTGTCTTTGAATGCACTTGTGAAGTCGTCGCCCACTTCCGACAGGACGGCCTTTGCGGATATTCTGTCATCTATCTGGTCAATCATTCCGGCAACCATGAAGCCCGCATCTCTCGAGAGGACAATCTTAAATCCCCTGAAAGACATATCCTCCAGAACGCCGCCGCCACGGAGCTCCTCACCGAATGACCCAACTGCCTGGAGAAAGCCTCCAACCAGGTTGTCATCAATTCCGCCCTCCTCTGCTTGCCCATATGCCCTGCTAATAAGACAAAGTCCGCTTTCGGCTATGATGAACAACGCCTGGATCAATGCAAGCACCCCAATGAGGCGAATATAGATACGTCTGAACGCGTTAGTTTATCTAGCTTTATATCACTTCTTGGCGCCTCCTCTAGCTATGCGACAGGGCCCATATTGATGGCCTCGCTGAGAGTTTCCTGGTGACTCACCTTGGATACAGCAAAAGATGCGAGAGTGTTGGTTCTCGAAGATGCCATAAGGCGTCTAAATGAGATTGTGAGCAACCGTAAGCTGCGGCTTCACATCGAATACTCGAAACTAGGCGACGCTCTGAAGAAGGCCGGGGCACTGCTCTATGAAGTGAAGTATGCATATACAGAGGCAAGGGCATTGTCTGAGCTCGAGGCAACCAAGAATCTTGTCGCTGCGATAGACTCCTTTGAGGAGTTCTTCAGAACAGCAGTTGACAGTCAGGGATATGTGCCTACATCCAGCGGTGAGAGTGTAGTAGCCGCAGAGATTGATTATGCGCTTAGGATTGGACGAGGGTTCCAGCATCGACTTGTGGAACATAGCGACGATCCTGCGTATGCTGTCGACGTTTTGGCTGTGGAAATCACCCAGATATCTACGGTTGAAGGGTCGAATGACCTTGTGAGATGCCGATGCACAGATGGAAGTAGAATCTGGAATGTCGTCACCAATCTCATTGGAATTCAACCGGGGATTATACTGCCAATTGCCGCACTACCCCCAGCCGAGATTATGGGTGCAGTTAGTGAGGCGATGTTTCTCTCAGGGGATCCACTCCCAGAATCCACAGTACTCGGAAGACTAAAGGATGTCCCCGCTGGTGCTTTGGATCAAGCCCGAGCTCAGGTACTACAAATAACGAAGAGGATGACCTAGATGGACTTACGCGAGATTCAGAAGAAGATAGCCGCGTTCGAAAAGGAGCGTGGCTGGGAGAAGTTTCGCCCTTCCTTGGTATTTGCCCACCTGATAGAAGAACTGGGAGAGATATCTCGACACATCACAGTGGATGAAGGTTACAAGGTAATCGGGCTCGGCCACGATGGTCCATCTAGGGATGATCTGTCCCGCGAGTTTGCCCAGGTATTCTCTCTTCTGGTCCAGCTTGCAAACTACTACGAGGTAGACCTTGAGGGAAGTGTCCTTTCTGAGCTTGAACTGATGAAGGAGAGATTTCCCTCCAAGGAATGGTCAAATCATATGAAGGATTTCTAGAGTCCGTTCCTGTGAGTCTGAATGACGGAGTGACTATTTCATTCTTAGATAGGCTTCTAGCTCCTTCTTTGCCATTTCTTCAAGATCGGTAGTCGCTGCCAGAAGCCCCCT
>CAYFTD010000493.1:0-2317 GCA_964345915.1 uncultured archaeon | reverse complement strand
AAGGGCTTGCCATCTTAGGACCCAAGCATTTTGGCTACGATCTCGAATACACACCCATTGAGAAGCTTGTGCCCTAGAAAGATTCGTCCATCCGTGAACAGTCTTGCTTCATCTGGCCGTTTTAGGCGGATAAACCCCATAGCCATGAAACCGCATGCAGTGCCGGTCAAAAAGACGAATCATCATTCCAGTGCCAATACGAACGTCAGAGTTTCAGTAGCACAACATAGTGCTTCCTGAGTAGACGAGGTTCCTTCTGAACAGAAATGCGCTTGTAATCATCATTGTAGAACTTCACTGGATGGTCATCAGGGTCCTCATCTTGCTTTCTCATGAGTCTGCTGGAATGGTCAATCAGTATCTGGACCCAATCACGCAGCGCGATTCTTTCATCCCTCAGACGACCTCGATCTAGATCAAGATAGTCTTGAATTGCCCATGCTATCTTTCGATTGTACCAAGCATTGGTCAGCATTTGGCTAAATACGAAGATCACGGCTACGATCGTCATCGGGAATACAATCCAAACAATTGAGGTCCAGTTTAAGGCATAAGTGAGTACCGCCAGCGGTATCATAATCGTCATGAGAATCAACGCCGCGTACTGTATGGCCATACGCCTTGACAAGTACTTCATCACACCAGGGACCTCAGGGCCAATTGCCGCGAACTTGTGCAGGACAGACCTGATAGTCTTCCATTGCCTGATGAATCTTTCAGGGAACACACCTTGTCCCACAGCTTTCTCGATGAAAGTCAAGTCAAAACACCTGTTAATGCGATACCCGTCAATCGTTGTAATCAGGTCCTTGCTCCACTTCAAGTCCAGACCAGTAGGATCAAGTCTGAAGTCCTTGAGGCCCGCTCTGCGGAGAGATTCCTTCCTCTCTTTTTGCCTACGACTCATGTTTCTGTGTCCTCTCAGCGACTCCCCACAATCACCCAACAATTAAAGGTTCTCATTGTCCAGAAACCCGCTGCCGGCTTGCTTATAAGACCATCAGAGCAAATCCGGCGGGAACATGTGATATATCCAGTGAAACTCTAGAGGTTGTGTTCCTATACATTGACTCGAGACGCAGATCTTACTGATTTCGACTATGAAGGTATTAGTCCCCAAAGCGAGTTTCCAGGCGAGCTCAAGGTGGGTCCCAATGGTGCAAGATTCATCTTTCCACACAAGAGGCGTCGCGGCTCCTATGAGGCTGCACTCGATGTGAGATGGTCTGAAGTGATTTCCTTTGAGGCTTCTGAAGCCATTGTTTGCAAGGGTCGCAAGTCATGGCCACTAGACGAAGACCTACCCGACAAGTTCAAGCCGTTGGGTCCAGCAGGAATGGTTTTCTTGTTTGTGAAGTCATCCGAAGAAGCTTTCTACCAGATTTGGGCCTTCTTTCCCCTTGAGGACACGGCCAGGGTCAGAGACCTAGTGCAGTCCTACCTAGAACGGCCATCGTTGCCTGGGCTAGCGCATCACGGTACAACCGCCGCTGTGAGGTACGTTGTTGATCACTGTAATGTCATTGAGCGGCATTCCACAATTTGGCACGAGTGGCTTCGTAGAGGTCCTGTCTACGAACCTAGTAAGAAGAGAAGGGAGAAGGGGCCGGATTACGTCTTCTGCAAGGAAGGGATGGCAATTGACTTCTTCGGTGCGAGTCCACAACTGGAACAGATGTCTACCTTCTGGCCGTGGGGGGTCATAGAGGACATATCAAGGGAGGATAAGGAGATTCTCTACAGGTGGAATGACGGCGACTACACATTTCGCCAACTAGTATGGGATGAAGAGCGGAGAAGCAAGATTCTTAGTGGAGCTCGAAAAGCGTTTGAGCGATACCGGAGATCAAAGCACGTCAGTAAGTATCCCGTGATAAGACCGTGGTCCTTTCCGTCTAGTTTCCACGAAACATGGGACGACCTAGAGCCGTTCTCAAGCAGAGCAAGCAGAATCGGATTCCCGCCTATCCATGGCCTCGAGGATGAAGCTGGCTGACTCTCAAGGTACTCAAGTGGGCGCTTTCTCGCCACACTAACATTGTCAGATATCCACCTAAATGAGATGGTTCGCGGATTATTTAAAAAAAAGGGGAGTAGAGAGCCGATCAGGCTCTCTTAAAGAGTTTAGTCTACTCCGGTGGAAGCTGTCCGAATATGGCAGCCATCTCTATGCCTTTCTTGCTGTTCTTCATACCATAGTATACGTAGAACACCTGACCGACAGCAAAGATGAACACCGTGAAGAATGTCTCAAACGGTACCGTAGCGCTCGGTACGAAGCTTACGATACCCCAAAGGAAGAAGGCTCCTGTAACCA
>CAYFTD010000492.1:0-11805 GCA_964345915.1 uncultured archaeon | reverse complement strand
CTCAGCTTGACCGCTTCTTCCAGCTCTCGCGTGATGCGATATTCATGGAAGCTGCTCTCAAGAGCAATATGAAGGTTCTTCGACGTATGAAGAGACTTCAGAGTTTCGGTCGGATGTTACTTGATGAGGACAGACTAGAAGAGCTGGAAGTTGACTTGCAGCAGCAGATGGAGCTCAGTGCTATCTACCGTGAACTGATTGAGAATGCCATGAGTCAGTACGACAGCATTGTTGGCCACAATCTGAACACAGTGATGAAGACTTTGACCTCGATTTCCCTCTTGGTCAGTGTCCCAACGTTAATAGCTTCGATCTATGGCATGAATGTCGGTCTGCCTTTGGAGAACGACCCCATCGCCTTCATTGTGATTCTTCTAGGGAGTCTGATAATCACAGCACCGCTACTTGTCTTCCTTAGGTTCAAAGGTTTGGTATAGATGAGGTGCTTGACAGGCTTCTTTGGCTTCCACATGGCCGAAGGGCCAGGGCAAAGGAAACATAAAGAAGCCTGCAAGATTCTCTGACACTCACACGGATTGGGGTGATAGCATTGACCTTCAAGTATCTAGCCGAGTATCATAGTTGGGCTGGCAATGAGATGAAACTTGTAGTGGAGGAACTGGAAGACAAAGAGTTCTCCAAGAAGGTTATGGGTGAAAACAGCGTCCGATCAATCTGTGAACACATTGTACTGGCCTTGACAACATGCTTTCTAATCGCTGACAACTCAGATGACAAAAGTGTCTATGAATGGGTAAGAAAAGCGTCAAAGCCGAAACTCCTCAACAGATGGAAGCAACTCGACGATAGATTGAGCTCCGTTGTGAGAGAGATACCTCAGGGGACAATTGAGGTGCCTCATATTTCTGACACCCCTTTTGAGATTCAAGTACTAGACTTCTATCTGCAGTACCTATTTCATACAACTCACCATAGGGGACAACTCGCCATGGCTCTACGCCTGTTGGGCAAAGATGTACCATGTACTGATTATCTGATGTATCTCAGACATAAGGCAGGATTGTAGATTCCACTACTACCCTTTTTATCTGTCAAGTCCCATGAAGACGATTATGAAAGTCGGAGTTCTGACCAGTGGCGGCGACAGCTCTGGAATGAATGCAGCCGTACGTGCTATTACCCGAGTTGGCATTCGCCGAGGGCTGCAGGTCTTCGGGATATATGGAGGGTTCCAAGGGATTCTTGATGAGGTAATCAGCGAACTGAACTCTCTTTCTGTTTCTAGGATACTTCACCGGGGTGGAACCTTCTTGACGACAGGCAGGTCTGAAGAATTCAAGAATGAAGAAGGCCAAGTTAAAGCCGCAAAGATCCTCGAAGACAGAGGATTTGATGCGCTGATTGCAATTGGAGGAGATGGGACCATGCGTGGACTGGCGGCGTTGAGCAACCACTGGAAGGGAAGGCTCATCGGACTGCCCGGAACAATTGACAACGACCTCTTTGGTACGGATTATACGATTGGCTTTGACACAGCTGTCAACAATGCTCTTGAGGCTCTGGACAAGATCAGGGATACGGCCGAGGCATTCTCACGTGTATTCCTTGTGGAGGTGATGGGTCGCCACTCTGGGTTCATCGCTGTTCATGTAGGTATCGCAACTGGCGCATCAGCCATTGTGATTCCTGAAACTCCTACCAAGATTGACGACCTTGCTCAGAGGGTGAACAATGCCAAGGCAAAGGCGAAGACTAGTGTGCTTGTGGTGGTTGCAGAGGGCGATGAGCTTGGAAATGCCAACGTCATCGGGGACGAACTATCAAAACGAATCGGGGACAAGTGTCGGGTATCAGTTCTGGGTTACATCCAACGCGGCGGGAATCCGACCCATATGGATAGGATCTTAGCTACTCGTCTCGGAGCTTTTGCAGTCGAATGCCTACTGACCGGAAAGGACGGAGGAATGGTCGGAGAGATAAATGGGGAGCTCACGATGACTCCCTTTGAGGAAACTTGGTCCAAGAAGAAGCCGTTTGATGAATGGATGATGGGTCTTGTCGATGAGCTGTCAGGATAGTTGCAAAGTACGTGCTTATCAAGAAGGCATAGACACAGTGAGATATGAGGCACACCATTCAGACCCGACTCACTGACTTTGATGAGCCTTCCAAGAAAGGCCGCAAATCTACTCACACTAAGACTAAGAAGACTCGACTTCCAACAGGGCAGCTCTGGGAGAAGACCATCCACAAGAAGAAGGACTGGGGCGTCTGCAACTTCGATGGGACTGTTCTCTTTGTACGTCTGGTCAAGGGGCAAATCCATGCTCATGGGAGAGCGGCAGTCTGCAAGTGGTGTGAAGGAACACTTGAGATACGTGAGAACAAGGTCTTCTGCGGCGGAACCTGTGAAAGATATCAGGGGGAGTTCTCAAGAGATCTGAGTGCATATCTCTGGTGGGAAGGAGCTAAGTCATACACACTGCGAAAGCGAATCGCTGAGATTGAGAATCTTGAACTGCAGCAAAGAGACCTTGACTCCATTACTTATGCACCGCATTGGTCAGTACTTGAGGAATACGAAGAGGATGAAGAATAGAAGGCCTCCAAAAACTGCATTCAGAAAGAGTAATTAGACGCGAATAGTCAGACACTAGATTTAGTGAATGACCATGACGGAAATTCCTACAGCAGACACTTTTGGCGCTGGAGAACCCTCTGGAAAGCCCCAGGAGGTCCTTCTCGCTACGATTCTTATGTTCGTGAACTCGCTTGCTGGGCTAATAATAGGGGGCGCAGGACTCTACTTTGCAGAGGACTGGATCTACTTCTACGGAGAGATAGGCATAGTCTGGGCGGCGACTTCAGGAATTGCGGTAGTTCTTGGCGTCATAGGACTCTGGGTTACCATGGGTCTATGGAATCTACAAAACAGGGCTTGGACCTGGGCGATTATAATCAACGTGATTGCCATAGCCTTGTACATCACCAACTGGGAGTATTCCCTGTGGGGAGTCGCCGTGAGTGCACTTGTTATCTTCTACCTAAACATACCACGGATCAAGATGCTGTACGCGTGAGGAACAGGCTGGTCCCCTCAGCCTTTCCCTCTCTTTTTCTTTTACTCACTGGTCCATCTACGCACCATATTCGAACAGTAAGAACCGTCTTCCTTTGAACTGCTCGGGAATCTCTACTATGTATTGAACCCAATCGTCAGGCCCTGGGCCAAAGAAGAAAGCGGCACGGTCAGTCTTCGATTCCTCAAGCTCGTCCAAGACTCGTGAGAAGATGTCAATAAAGACGCTCCTGTTGGTTGAGAAGAACGAATACACGGAGGTCTTTACCTCATCTCTCACCATCTCTCGGGAAAGAAGAACGGAGTTTGTCTCACCGCTGTCATCATTGACAATGCGAATCTTGCCTAGTTCTGCTATGCGTTCAAGACTCGCAGCGTCCACTCCATAGAACTCCCAAGAGAATGGAAATGTTTCCGCACCCATCAGTGACGGTGTTGATCTTAGCACATCTGCAAGGTGATCCGGGCCAACACCGAAAGGCCTGATACTAGGACTAGGTTTGGGATGACGTGGGAAAGGCGCTTCAAGACGGAAGTACCCAACGCTGTTCTTGAGAAGAAATCCCGCCCTTTCTGCCAGTGCAATAGACGCCTTGTTCCTACTGCTGGTTGCGTACCGGATGCTTGTAACATCCTGGTTCTTGGCAGTTTCCATCATTCTGCGTAGAATCCTTGAGCCATAGCCCCGGCGCTGGTGCTCCGGGCTGACTCTCAACGCTTTTGCCCATGCTGTTCGGGAGTCAGGTACAACCTCAAGACAACCCATGGCGAGTAGGTTCCTTCCTGAGAAGATCCCAATAGGATGAGAGTCAGAGTCCTCAGTCCAATGAGGAAAGCGCCTAGGTACATAGTCACGTTCGCCCCATAGGCGTGCACATAGGTCCTTGACACTTTCGTGGTCAGAGAGTTGCATGACTCGGAGCTCTTCAGACATACTGACGTGCCAAGAGCCTCTGGTTTATGAACAAATCGAAAGCGGTTAGTCAGAAGGTATGTGCGGCTTCTGCAGTATCAGACAGTAGTGATGATGAACGTTGGCTACGTATGTCGTGGGATAGCCCCAGCATCCAAGACGTTTGTTGTCCTGGCACCATATCTGTTCCTGACGCAGCTCGTATACTTCGGACAGTCGTTTTGCCAAGTCCCAAGCAATTGGCCGAAACGAACTGTCCTGATCTCTCATGTTCTGTGCAATAACAGTGAGGTAGGCTCCATCAGACAGGTATGGAAAGACGGCATCAAAGACCATTCCAACTGATTCCAGGTAATCCTCATATGAATCGAGATTGCCGAGGTCAAGTTCGGAAGAGCTATAGAATTGCCGGAGACCTCTCTCACCCCGCTCTTTGTGAGTCGAGTCGTTACCCCCTCTCGACTTGCGCAGCATATTCCAGTATGGAGGAGATGTGATCAAGTATTTGAACGGCGGAACCTCTTCTCCATACTGGGTTTCTATCAGAGCAGCAATGTCCATCGAATCACCTGCTACAAGCAGCTGCTCACCTGAACCCTTTGCGTTCTGAATTGCAGCCTTGCCAACGTCCACAAAATCGGGGTTCAACTCAACCCCAAGTGAGTTTCGCTCCAAGGTCTTGCATGCAACTAGAGTACTGCCAACTCCTGCAAAGGGGTCCAGCACCCAGGCCCCAGGTTGTGTGAAGAAATTGACAAAACGTGCAACAAGACTCTCAGGAAACTTCGCAGGATGCTGCATCTGTGCACGATTGCGAGATGTGGGATTGACCACAAACCAGGACTTTGTGCTCTTCACCCATTCTTTGCCGTTAAGCTCGTTTAGTTTCATCTTGGCCGGGCGATTGTCCTCCAAAGGGCGCACCAGCTAGCCATAGGGTTGCTATTATCATAAACCTATCCCATGTTCGTAAGGACAGGCCTCTGTAGCCAATAGATTACCAACAATGAGAGCATTACATTTTCTTACGGGATGGAAACCCGGGTTCTTGCCAACCGATTCACTGATGAAGAAATCCGTATCCCTTAACTACAGGTTCATCCGGGGCAAGCCAGATATCGGAGTGATAATGAATGCCTAACACAAGGCGTCAGCTTATTGTCTTTACCATTGGGCTCTTGATTGGAATTGGTTTCATGGTTCTACTCACGCCTCCGCCAGGTGCTGGTGGCGGGCCCTATACCGTCACCACTGCAGGATCAACCACCGTATTCTCGTTGTCTCAAGTGTGGGCTACCTTCTTCCAATCAGAATTCCCTGCTTTCATTGTCAATCCCACCACCGGTGGCTCAGGCCTTGGTCAGTCGCAAGTTGCACAGAAGTTGATTGATATTGGTGCAACAAGCTCATACCCGACTCAGGAGTACATCGATGCCAACCCCAGAGTCAAGATACTTCCCGTTTCCGCCGACGCGCTTGGAATCGTTGCAAACCCTCTAGTGAATGGAAGCACGTTTCGCCTGGATAGTGATATGGCAGTTGCCATCTTTCAGCGGAATGTCACGACTTGGGAGAGTTTCTCAACCGTCTTTGGCGTGAGTGTCCAGCAAACGGGAAACATCAACGTCTATGTCAGGTCTGACGCAAGTGGAACCACAGCTACCTTGGCAAAATGGCTTGAAACCTCGGACCAGAATCCAAACCCGAATGCCAACTATGCATGGAAACTTGGTCACAGTGAAACCTTGTCGTGGGTTGCTGGAACCAGCTCAGTTGATGGGAACCCGAGTGTCGCAGCAGGTGTCTTGAGCGACGAGAATGGTATTGGCTACGTGGGACTTGCTTTCATGTCAGACCTCACACAGGTCGATCTCTACAACCCGACAACCGGGGAGTACGTCAACCCGTCGATTACAAGTGCGCTGACAGCACTACCTGATGAACTATCGGATCCAGGTGCAGACCTAATGAACTCTGACATCCCGGGAGCCTATCCAATCGCTAGACTCCTGTACTATATGATTCATGAGGAAAACATAGGCTGGCACGTTCTCGTCTTCCTGAACTGGGTCCTAATCAAAGGGCAGACCTACATTGCAGGAGTTGGATATGTTCCGATAAATGGGACCTCTGCAATTGAGTACTCAATTGATACGGTTGCGTCATTAAATCCTACTACGGAATAGCGAGGACGGACGAATGAGCAGATCATTGAAAGAATCCCTATCCCGAATTGCCACCGAAATAAGAACTGCACGAGGCCCCGCAAGGATTGATCTACTGGGTCGTTTTGGACTACTTATCCCTGCTCTTGCCAGTGCCGGGATAATCGTGCTCATTTTCACGTTTCTCTGGTTCGAGTCGGCTCCAATACTTGCCAGCCCTGAAGGAGGGATCGGGATAGTCTTCAACCCTACCTGGGACCCAAACCGAGACATCTATGGCATCGCTATCTTCATTGTTGGCTCTTTCATGTGTACCATGCTTGCAATTGGAATTGCATTGCCACTAGGCCTCGGAGGTGCCATTTTTCTTAGTGAGTTCTGTCCACACAGACTTAGAGGCCCAATTCGAATGGTCATTGAGATGATGGCAGCCATTCCGTCCATTGTCTATGGGCTTTGGGCCTACCTCGTCATAGTACCCTGGATAGGAGGCTACCTTGCACCGATTCTTGGCGTCGAAGCTAATGGACTCTCGCTGCTTGCGGGAGGACTCATTCTGTCCATCATGCTCCTTCCAACTATCGTAACGGTTTCAGATGATGCACTCAGAGCCGTTCCGAGGAGTCTCAGGGAGGCATCTTTGGCCCTGGGCGCCACAAGCACCGAAACCGCCAGGAAGATTGTCATGGGTGCGGCTATGCCAGGGATAGGCGCTGCAATTGTTCTGTCTCTCGGTCGTGCTGTAGGGGAAACAATGGCCGTGCTTATGGTAACTGGGAATTCCCTGCAAATACCATTCTCGCTCTTTGACCCAGCATATGTGATGACATCCATCATAACAAACCAACTTGGATACGCCTTTGTGTTTCCTCTTTGGAGATCTGCATTGTTTTCGGTAGCGCTTGTGCTTCTATTGATGTCTGTTTCATTCACAATCATGGCTAAGTTGTTCATTCGTTGGGGGATGAAGACAAGGGGGTTGAGTCAGTAAAATGAGCGGGGACAATGTGAGGTCTGAAGTCATGCAGGAGCAGGACAATGGCTTGGCACCCTCTGGAAAAGAGTCCCCGCTGGATTTACTGACAAGATATCTGAGAAGACAGACCCGGTCCCGAAGGACCTTCTCAGACTTCCTGTTTAAGGTGCTTCTGGCCATAGTGGCGGTCGTAATCGTGACCCCCTTCTTCCTTGTTCTGATTGAAGTCCTATCGATTGGAATCCCTGAGGTATTTGGCACCGGGCCTGGGCAAGGACTGGAGTTCTTTGGAACATTTCCAGGTCCCGGATTGGAAGGTGGCATAAGGAATGCGGTTGCTGGTTCAGTCATTCTCATGGTCGTGGCGGCGACAGTTGGCATTCCGCTGAGCGTACTGGGGGCAGTCTACATCACTGAGTATGCGAGAGCAGGCAAAGTAACCAGTGCAATCGAGTTTACTGCGGATGTGATGGCAGGAATCCCATCGATTGTGTTCGGTGCTTTCGGATTTGCCTTCATTGTTGACTTCCTTCATCTTGGGATGGGGCTAATCGCGGGCGGATTCACTCTTGCATTCATGATGATTCCGACTGTCCTACGGACAAGTCAGGAGGCACTGAAACAGGTACCCATGGCTCTTAGGGAAGCGTCTCTTGCCCTGGGTGCCACAAAGTGGTCAACAACTTGGAATGTCACACTCAGAGCGGCGTTCCCCGGTATTGTGACAGGTGTTCTGCTCGCTGTTGGAAGAGTAATGGGTGAAACGGCTCCTTTGATATTCACTGCAGGGAACACGCTTGGGGTTCCTACCAGTGTAACAGGGGGAGGCTCGTGGGTGGCTTCGCTTCCATACACTATCTGGTCATATATCACAGATCCGAGAGAGTATCTGCAGGCAAAAGCACATGGTGCAGCTCTGGTCCTGATACTCATGGTTCTGGCTGTAGATGTGATTGCTAACATAATTCTTCGCAGAATCACCAGGAGGGTCGTATAGGACATGTCTTACGAACACAAGATAGAGGTCAGGAATTTGACCACGTGGTTTGGTGCGAAGAAGATACTGAAAGACATAAGCTGCTACTTTGAGGACAACTCTGTAACTGCTGTCATGGGCCCTAGCGGATGTGGCAAGTCTACATTCCTCAGGAGCATAAACAGGCTCAACGACACGATCGGTAGCTTCAGAATGTCAGGCGAGATCCTTCTTGAGGGAGAGAATGTCTATGCTCTAGAAGCAGATGTCTACGAGCTGAGAAGGAAGGTGGGAATGGTGTTTCAACGTCCGAACCCATTTCCCATGAGCGTTAGGGAGAACGTCACATATGGACCCAAGCTGCATGGGACGAAGGACGAGGACAAGTTGGAGAAGATTCTGAAGGACTCGCTGAAGAGAGCCGCCCTATGGGACGAAGTGAAAGACTCTTTGGAGGAACCTGCACCGAATCTCTCAGGAGGACAGCAACAGAGGCTCTGTATCGCCAGGGCGCTCTCAGTTGATCCCCCAGTCCTCTTGATGGACGAGCCGGTTTCAGCACTAGATCCCATCAGCGCTGGGAAGATTGAAGAGCTTATTGTCAAATTGAAGGAGGATTATACCATCATACTCGTCACACACAATGTACAACAGGCGTTCCGAGTTTCAGATCAGGCTGCGTTCTTATACCTTGGAGAGTTGGTGGAGTTTGACAAGACTAGCAGGATTGCGGAAGCCCCTGCCGATGAAAGAACTGAAGCATTCATTACAGGGAGGATTGGATAGTTGAAGAAGACAGAAACACAGCTAGAGATAAGGATCAACGAGATTGCGAATCGGGTCAAACATCTACACGACGTGTCCAGTGGGGCATTCAGCGATTCAATGCGTGCCTTTGAAGATCTAGACCTTAAGCAGGCAGCACTAGTCAAGGAGAGGTCAAGTGATATTGATGAGCTCGTTGAGAAGATTGAGGCGAATGTCTTCGAAACAATTGCGAGAAGACAACCTGTTGCCTCGGATCTCAGACGACTCGCAACATTTCTCCAGGTCGCACATCATCTGTACAGAGTAGGTAGGTACGCATACAAGATTGCTCACATAGTGAAGCTTTGTGAAGGGCTTGAGCACTTCAAAGAATTGGAGTCCCTACCTTACATGGCAGAGCTCGCTGACAAGACCCTCAACATCGCAATGAACGGCATCCTCAATGGTGATCTATCGGAAATTGATGAGTTAGAGAAGATGGAAGCTGCCAGCGACAAAGAAACCTCAGAGATGTTCGAGGAGATTGCTGACTATCTTAGGAAACGGAAAGACATAACGACAATGGCCATGTTCTATGTGATTGTCGGCCGATACTGCGAGAGGGCGGCTGACCAAGCGTTCTCAATAGCTGAGAGGGCTGTATACATGGTCACTGGAAAGAAACGAAAGCTGGGTCTTGCCTTTAAGGGCAGCTCGCCCGACGCGCCCCACTAGGACTTTCGTGCCCTGGCACTCCTAACAAGCTCTTCGAAAGCCTCGTTCACGTTCAGACCCTCAGTTGCACTTGTCTGCACAAATCTAAGGCCTCTTTTATCCAACTCGCGCTTAACGTCTTCCTCTGGAACTGCGGAATCCAAGTCGATCTTGTTTTCGAGGACCACAACTGGAACTTCGCCGGTAGAGGAGTACAAAGACTCCAACCATCCGTCAATGCTTCCAAGTGTTTCTGGGCGCGTACGGTCGAAGACAAAGAATGCCCCGCTAGCATTGGCACAATACTGCATACGCATCTACTTGAATGATTCTTGACCTGCAATGTCCCAACAAATGAGCTTGTAGTGTGTATCGTCGAGCGTGACAGTCTTCACGTGTAGGATCGCCCCGATGGTCCGACCGACATCGGGGTCCATACTGTCATACACATACCTCTGAACTAGAGAGGTCTTACCCACACCTGAGTCACCGAGGAAGACAAATTTGTAAACAAAGTCCGGGTCAGACACGGTGGCAACCCCTGTTTCAGTATTATAAGATTCACATGTTAAGCTTCCGCTATGTAATGTAGGTCAGATTTCGGGCTCCTTGTTCCGTGTGCGTTCAAGTATCTCACGGGTCATCTGTACGAAGGCTTCTTCTACGTTCGTGTCTTCCTTAGCACTAGTACGCACAAACGAAAGTTTGTGTTTCTTGATAGTCTTCGAAATCGCTTTCTTGTCAATCTTAGACTCAAGATCGACCTTGTTCTCAACTAGGACCAGTGGTATCTTGTTTGTCACTACAAAAAGAGCGTCTATCCACTCCTCCATGCGAGATATGGTGTCAGGACGCGTGCAGTCGTAGACGAAGAACGCCCCCGAGGCGTTCTGATAGTAGGCCTTTCTCAGCTGCGCGAAGTCGTCTTGCCCAGCTATATCCCAAATTACGAGTTTTACAGCGGTATCGTCAACTTGTACCGTCTTCACGTGAATATCGGTGCCGATGGTTGCGAGATAATCGCCCTCGAAAGAATCGTACACATAGCGTCCTACTAGACTAGTCTTGCCTACTGCTCCCTCACCTAAGAATACCAGCTTGAAGAGGTAGGCGATGTTCTCCGGCAGGGTTCAAACTCTCCACGAACAGGTTGTTTGGACACAAATCATTGCTCATCTAATAATGATTACGGGGGTGGAAGACGTCTTCGATTTCTGGGCAATAAATCTGCCTGAATTAAGGGTGAATCACCTATTCATGAAACCAAAACCCACAAAAGCCACTCTCATTGACCTCGTGCTAGGTGGTGCTCCGTGCAGATAGGGACCTTCGCTAGGCACACAGAGCAGGTGAGGAATGCAATCCCTCATGAACCTGACTTCGTTGACTTACGGATGGACTTCAACTACAGCCTAGACTTTCGGGAGGTCACGAAGTTGCTATCAGATTCTGGCATTGGTTGCACACTACATCTTCCAAGTGATCCGTGCTGGAGGCCGATGGACATAGCTCGGGACATTGTGCCCTTTGTCGACATAGGATCTGAGATTGGAGCTGAACTCGTCACATGCCATACCGCATTATCTACCATATTCTACAGTGACGATGAGATCGACGAATTCTTGGAGTCCTTTCCGCTTGTCTGCGATGCTGCACAAGAGAGAGGAGTGCAGCTTGCAGTCGAAACCCTTGGACTGTACTATACTGAGCTTGCGCTGCTCATAGACAGATGCCCGTCAATTGACATATCCCTTGACATCGGTCATGGTCAGATCATGGCGCTCAGGAATCGAGCCCCTGAGATTGTTCAGTCGTTCTATGACCGTATCAGAATGGCGAACATTCACGACAACAATGGAATGAAGATGGTTGAGGAAGTACGTCAATTGCGCACCAAGAGAGAAGTGTCGAGAGGCGAGATGCTCGTGATTGCAAGAAAGTACGATGAGCATCTCGGCATTGGCGGGGGCTCGATAGACTTTGACCCCATTCTCAGAGACCTCAAGCAACGTTCGTATTCTGGAAGATTCTTGATGATGTGCAAAGACCCTTCGAAATTCCCTGAGGAGAGAAACAAGTTCAAGGAAATCTGGTTGAGATCCTAGCTAACCCTGCGCGAGTGAATCGACCAGACGCTTCGTTTCCGTAAGACCAGTTTCGTCATTTGCCTTAAGGAACATTCCTATCGCTATCCGTAGTACTTGCGCAGCCTCCTGGGGCTTCCCTTGTACAACCATGTATCTGGCCTGTTTCAATCTAGCAGCTCCCATAGCA
>CAYFTD010000491.1:0-8225 GCA_964345915.1 uncultured archaeon | reverse complement strand
ATATAGTCATAACCACTACTGCTGCAAGTGAAGGTACTGCGATTCTTTCGGCTGAAGGTAGAGTGATGCTTTCAGATGGGGTTGGTGAGCAAGTTGTCAGGGATGGGAGAGCTATTCTTGACCAGATTAGTGTCGTGAAGGATGGTTTGACGGCTTTTGGGACTGGTCACATTACTGCCATGCACGACCCGACCGAAGGAGGTCTAGCAGGCGGGATACATGAACTCTGCGACGCCAGTAAGGTTGGGTTTGAAGTCGACATTGATATGATTCCAGTTCACGATTCAACACGCCAGATCTGCGATGCGCTATTGGTCAATGTCTTGGAACTAATCAGCAGCGGGTCCATGATTATGACATGCGGCTCCAATCACTCGCCGGATGTTGTGGACGCTCTTCAAGCAAATGGAATACAGTCCGTAGTCATAGGGACAATCAGAGGGAATCAGGACGAACGCAATGCACGAAGTGGTGGTAAATCTTACACATTACCTCGCCCCAAGACCGATGCGCTCTGGGATGCACTGGAGAGGCTCAATCAGCCATAAATCTCCTCAAATCGTCAACGCTCTGTGAATCAGCTGTTTCAATTACGATGGGTGATAGAGATATGTTCCCCTTGTTAAGGACCTCGTCCGCATCAGAGCCCTCCGGAGGTTCTTTGTGCATGCCCTTCAGCCAATAGTATGGACTCTGATTTGGATCAACTCTTTTGTCCAACTCGTTGTATATCCGAACTCTCGCAGGAGGTACTACGACAATCTTGCTGTCAAGTGAAACAGAGGAGGGGAAGTTTAGGTTCAGAGCGTCCACACTCTCCGGCAGTCCCTTTTCGAGGACTCTCATAACCAGGTCACGAGTTATCTCACAGATCCTTGAATAATCCCTCTCCTTGTCAGCATTGTTGAACCATTCTTGAGGTGACACGCATAGCGACACGGCAACAGCGGGAATACCCATCATCGCTGCTTCGAGAGCTGCCCCGACAGTCCCGCTCGTCAGCATACTCTGATATCCGAGATTGGCACCCGCATTAATCCCTGAGACAAAGAGGTCAATATCCTCGATCAGACAGCGTGCAAGGATGACCGAATCTGCTGGAGAGCCGTCATGAGTAATCATTTCGATATCCTTGATGTTCGAGCGTTTCTTAACCCTCAGTGGACGATTCAGTGTCAGCGCTTTGCCTGATGCGCTTCGTTCGCCATCAGGAACAACAATGACTACTTCTACGTTGGGAGAGAGTGTTTCAGCCAATGTATGAAGACCACTGCTTTCTGGGCCATCATCATTTGTGAGGCACACCTTGTACAAATCGAACGTCTCCTGCTCACTTGCTTACTGGCCTGTGGTCAGCTAAAGATAAGACTGACGGAACCTCTCCATAACTCGTGGCCTACTATCGAATCTGTTCCACAAGGATATCCACGATTCTCTTCGAAGCAGTCCCATCTCCATAGGGGCACGTTCTCTCATCGTCGAGCCCTTCACGTATCCCGTCTAGGATTGCCTTGGGAAACTCTCTTGGGTTCACTCCTACAACTGTAGCATGGCCTGATTCAACGGCCTCGGGCCGTTCTGTTGAGGTCCTAAGAACAAATACCTTCTTGTTGAGCGAAGGTGCAGTGACCTCCTCTTGAATACCACCTGAATCAGTCAACACAAAGGAGCAGGTCTGAATAAGGCGAAGGAAATCGAGGTATGAAACTGGATCTGTCATCTTGATGCGCCTGCCGCCTGACTCAATCTTCTTCATGAAACCGAACTCTTGAAGTCGTCCGATAGTTCGTGGATGGGCAGGGAACAAGATATCTCTATCAAGCGAATTGAGACCATCGACGAGTCCCTCTAGTGTTTCCTTCGTATCAACGTTCTCAGAGCGATGAAGGGTAAGAAGGGCGAAGTCTTTCAATCCCAGACTGGCGGCCAGATCTGGTCTTTTCATTGCGATTGGAAGCCGACTCTCCAGAGCGTCGATGACGGTATTGCCGGTCACAAACACCTTTCCGAGCACATTCTCGTTCCTGAGGATACTGGCTGAGTTTTCCGTTGGTGCGAATAGGTAGTCTGAAACATGGTCAGTGAGCCGTCTATTGTGCTCTTCAGGCATTCGAGTGTCGTAGCTTCTCAGACCAGCTTCAACGTGCGCTATTGGTATCCTCAATTTGGCTGCTGCGAGAGCTGCAGAAAGTACTGCATTTGTATCGCCCTCCACAACAACCACATCAGGCTTCTCGCGAAGAAGCTCTTTTTCGATTCCGACCATAGCTTTTGCTGTCTGCTCCGAGTGAGTTCCCGAGCCTATGTCCAAGTTCTTGTCTGGCTGCCGAAGGTCCATATCGTCGAAGATCGAACTACTCAGAGTGTCTGTGTAATGTTGACCGGTATGAAGCAGAAAGGTATCAATACCTCTTGACTCGCATTCGTGAACTACCGGTGCAAGCTTGATGATTTCGGGTCGTGTCCCAAGCACGATGAATGGTTTCAAGTCCATCAGCGGTCAGGTAACCTCAGTCCATCTTCATAAGGATGACGGACCTACTTCATTTGCGTTTTGAATCTCCAGAATAGGATACTCTAAAAACACCTAAAAGAGAGCTGATGAAACGTTGTCACAATACCGCGTTTCTGAGGTGAATTTGGAGCTTGAGATACGGCCTCGGATTATCAATAGGTGCACTCTTGCCAGGCATCATATTCATGGGAAGCGTGGTCCCGAAGATTGCTGGCTTGGGGGTCACAGACCAGGCCGTTCTAGCATCAATCTGGTCCATGTACGTTCTCTGGTTCTACATATGCATTGGCATAGCTGTGGTTCCACTTGTCGTCGTGTACTATCGATGGAGAGAGAACTTCAGGCGATTCGTCTTGTTTGAAGCGGGAGGCTTTGGTCTCTTCTCTCCTCTCTGGTTGTTTCTTGCGACCGAGATATCTGGGACCCCGTGGACCGAGCTAATATTCGAAGGTATTCAGAATGGACTTCCTGCTCCCGGACCGGCTGGCTCCATCATTGGGATCAGCATAGGTCCAGTCTTCTTCGTGCCCTTATTGATTGCCATGCTACTCACTGGCCTGATTGTGCTTCGTCCTTCCTTCATTGAACGACACGGAGGTGGAGTAGTTACGCCTCGGAAGCCATCAGCAGAACCAGAACCTGCGCCTGCCCCTACCGCGGAGGACGTTTTGGAGGCGCAGATGCCTGGTGTGAAGCCACCTGTGGCGGATGAATTGAGTAAGGTTGAACTTCGTACTTTGCTCTTGGAGCTAGGGATTCCTGAGCCGACAATTGCCTCACTGACCAACGCGGGCTACTCAACCATCACTGACATCGTTTCCACCAGTGCAGAACAGCTCGCAATATCGACTGGTCTCGATAAGGCCACCGCTGAGAACTTGCACATGGCAGTTCAGAAGAAAGTCTGGTTCGGCGGAATATGAATAACCTCTCCCTTCTGAGAACTCTGAACAGTTCCTATTCACGGAGTCCAATCATTGCGTCGAGAGCTACTGTGACTAGCCTCTCCAATGGGGGTTTGCCTACGATTTTCGCCTCTCTCTCAATATTCTCACCCACAATGACACAGATGGTCCCTACTTGAACACCTCTGAGATGTCCAACGACAAAGAGCGTTGCCGCTTCCATCTCTGTGGCCAGGACTCCCGCGTGCTTCATGTTCTCCCACTTCTTGCGAGTCGCGTCCGCATCTGCTGTCATATCTGGAAACTCACTGTAGAATGAGTCCTTGCTGTGTCCAACACCAACATAGTAGGTTGAGTCGGTTGCCTTGGCAGCTTCCATGAGTGACAGAACCAATTGTGGATCCGCAACGGCAGGGAACTCCAGCGGAACGTACTGCCGTGAAGTGCCTTCGTCTCTTACCGCAGCGGTAAAGATCACTAGATCTCCTGCTTTCAGCTTTGGGTCGATTGCTCCAGCAGTCCCTACCCGTACGAAGACTCTGCATCCAACATTCACTAGCTCCTCTATGGCGATTGCCGCTGAAGGGCAGCCAATACCGGTTGAGCAGACTCCTACCGGCTCTCCTTTGTAAGTGCCTCTGAAACTCCAGTACTCTCGATTCTTGGCCACTTCTATCGGGTCATCAAAGAACTCCTCGGCAATCTTCTGAGAGCGTCCTGGGTCGCCTGGAAGCAGTACAAGCTCTGGCATCTCTCCCGGAGCAATTCCTATGTGGTACTCACGACCATCATCCATTCCTTTGCCTACCCAGAGGCGCCGCGCGAAAGTACAAGAAAAGCGTTTCGTTCTCCAAGAACGCATTTCCACTGAGAGATAGCCTTAAAAGATTCTGTCAGAGGGCGTGGTTGAGTGGAGTCCATGAGTGAAGAGATAACAGAGATTCAGCTAAGGATCCTGTCTTTGATTCTCAAGAATAGTCATAGAGCGTCTGCCATCACAAAGACATTGAAGCGCAGGAATGTGACGTGTGACCAGAATACAGTTGTCTTGGCGTTGAATGACTTGGAAAAGCGTGGTCTAGTAGAGAGAGATGGTGCAAAGACTTGGACCGCAAAATCGAAGGCCCAAGATCTCGTGGACTGAGATTCTCGTCAACTAGAGGACCTTCACGAGAGTTTCCACAATGTTATAGGTCAGCTCCGGCGATTCCTCACAGAAAACGCGGGTCCTCACGGTATTTGTTGTAACAACCCTGCCCTGACTCTTTCTGAGAAGTGCCTCAAGGAGCTCTTCACCCTTCTCGATCACTGGAAGAACATGGGCCACAGCCATTCCAACATCAGTCGCGCCTAAGTTCTGTAGACGCTCAGCCGCCTTGAGAAGTGTACTGCCGCTCTTAGTGAGATCATCAATAACGATCACTTCTTTCCCTTTCACGTCGACCTCGCCGTGCAGCTCCACACAGAAGGAATTAGTGCGGCTCTTGCCGAAGCCCTCAATCTCGTACCTGTCTCGAGCACCCTCGTCAGGTGTGACTACTATGCAATCAGTGAATCCGAACTGTCTTCGTCCAAACTCAATAAGGTCCGGAATGACGTCTATCTCCTCATAGAGTCCCTTGTTGGCAAGGTCCTTCACCCACTGAAGGTTCTCAAGGGCGTGAGGATTTACCACCCAGATCTTCTCACATCCCTCAGCTATACGCTCTGTGGCCCATCTTCCTGAAGCTGCCTCTCCAGTCTTGAACACCTTGTCCTGCAATGCAAAGGGCTGAAATGTCAGTACTACTTCGACTCTCGATGGCGGAGGAAGATGTTCCTCAGCGTACATCTTGTGCCCAACCTGTTCCACCTCAACTGGGTTCTTCAGAATGTCAAGAATCAATAGCAATTCGATAACACGATCGGACGTTGTGTATGGTTCCTGTTCGGCAGGACCAGCCCCGGTACAACTCTGAATCACTACGACTTTGCGATTGGACAGCTTTGCGACATTGTTGAGTCGTGCATAGAGATCGGCGTTCGGGAACAATCGTCTCCCATCATAATTCAGATTTGATGTGAATACGCGAAAACCATGACTCTCAAATCTGTCTTTCAGATGTTCTGCACCACTGGCAAGTACCACGTCGAACTCTTTCATGTCGGACAGCCGACCTTCGGGCGTCAACATCTCCTTAAAGAGACTTTGCCTAGCTACGTCACATCTGGTCTATCCTGTCCCACGTACCTACTGGTAGGACGTTTGTCATAGCCAGTTCTCGCCGGGCTGCTAAGAGGGACGAACATCATCTGTACTATGGGCATTTCGGGATAGAGTAAGACGGGACTTAGGTTCTCACAGTATATTTCGAGAGTAAGCTTGCCTGGCTTCTTCGTGCCTGTCCCGGGGTTCACGAGACCAGCAGCATGTACAATAATGCCAAGTCGGGCTATGCTTGACTTACCTTCTAGTAATGCCGCATGTTCGGAGTCCAGGCTGATTCTCTCCAATGTCTGCGCAAGGATGAATTGCCCGGGAAGGATCATGAATGGCCTTCCTTCCGTGTCAACCAGTGTCGTATCTTTGTCCAGTGGCTCCTTTGAATGAATATCTACTGGTGGACCTGGATTATACACTCTGAACACGCTGTCTAGCTTCAGGTCTATGCTGCAGGGTCCGAGGGAGTCCGGGTCAAAGGGGTCAATACTGATTGCACCCCTGTCCATCGCCTTTTGAATATCAACGTCGGACAACATATGTGGGTCACCTGTTCCAATACTCTACGATTGCTGAAACGTCTTACACACAACCTAAAATGGTTGTCAATGAAGACTATCGTGACATCTTAAGGTACGTGTTTCAATTGAATCTTACCGCCCGAGACCTTCTACAGAGAATAGCCAAGGATGCAAGTCTCTCCTACACCGAGGTTGCCAATCGAATTAACGAAGCCATGAACGACGGCGAAGGTCTTATAGATGCGGTTACAGCTCTAGCTGAAGAGAAAGGCCTTGATCCTCGAAAGTACCGCATCAACTCGGTCAAGATTATGGAAGAGCTAATTCGGATTCTTCAGGAAGACTATACTCAGACCTTGATGATATCTGCAGTCCTGGGTCAGATGGTGGAGGCCGAAGGCAGAGATCGATTCCCCATTCCAGCTTTCTTCGCTTTTCTCGAACTACTCTCCCAAGTACCTCAGGCACCTTCTGACACGAAATCTGAAACCTCAACAGAGATTGAGGAGCGCACTACGAGGGTAATCGAGCTCACCACAACTCTAGTTTCTGTGATAGTCGAGTGGTCTCAGGAGGGAGTTACCGGTGTTGCTGAGGACTGTCCAGAGTCACTAAAGGAATTGGCTCGCTTGGTGTTCAGGAAGACAAAGCTGTTTCAGTCGGGCCTGTGGACGTGCCTCTCGTGCGGCAAGATGGTAGACGTTAAGACCACTAGAGCGCTGCTGTGTCAAGAATGCGACGATAAGATACGAAGAAACTCGCCTCCAACTCATGTTCCAGATAGATGGGAGCTGGATCGCACGGGATATGGACGGACCGAGAGGAAGAATCAACTTGAATAGGTCTGCCAGTGTTTCCTCGGCAATCCACCCCCGATTCTGAGCTACTTCCTACAGACTCAGATTAAGTCCCGTGTCAAGCAAGTGTATCGCGCGTTCAACTTCGCCTGCAGAAACAGTGATGTCATCCACCTGGAGAAGAACCTCCTTCTCTGTGGATTCTTCAAGAAATAGGACAACAGGGTCTAGACCAGCCACAGGACCCACACTCAGCAGTGGGGCAAGAAGCCCATCATAGAAGTCTGATCTCCCTAGAGGAACTTCCATCTTCTTGAGAAGGGCTTCACCCTTCTTCGAAACCACCTGACCGCAAGTTGGGCCATCATGCGCCATGAGTGCAATCACGAAACGTGTTGGCACATTCTGTTGCAGATAGAACAGCAAGTCTGGCACCCACTCATACTCTCGAATAACGATATCACCGAAGATGAGCATGGCTTTGCGGGCGACCATCCCTTGAACCGGCACAACCGGAGGCTTGACGTCGGCTGGGTATCTATTCCATACCGCAAATGCAGGAGCATTGAATACTAGGAGGGTTTCGAAGGTGTTTCTCTCGTAAAGCTGTCGACAGAGCATTTGTCCTAGTGGATTTAGGCCCAAAATCACCGTGTAGTTTCCTGTGATATCGCCCTTCTTATAGGCCTCCAGGATTGGAGATATCCACTCTTGCTCAAAGTCCGACATAGAGATTCGTCCGGCATAGATTCCAACTGGTGGCTAATGACTATTCTCATTGCCGCTGAAGCCGCCTAGTAAGGCCCTCTGACACCTAGACTGACGACAGCGTTCGTCACATCGATGAATTGAAAAGAGGATTCAACACGCGCGTGAGCGTCAAGAGTGCACCGACTGGATGCCTCTTGAGGTGATATTATGTCTGGAGAAAGTGAAGTCACACTCAACCCGTTTGAGATCGCGAAGAGGCAAATTGACATAGTCGCGAAGCACATTGATCTTGATCCTGACATTGTCGAGGTCTTGAAGCATCCTAAGAGAGTTCTTGAGGTGTCAATTCCTGTACGAATGGACAATGGCAGAATCAAGGTGTTCACGGGGTACAGAGTCCAGCACAACGAAGCTCGCGGACCCTTCAAAGGCGGCATCAGGTACCACCCCCAGGTGGACTTGGATGAAGTGAAGGCCTTAGCTACGTGGATGTCAATGAAGACCGCGGTCGTTGACATTCCGTATGGGGGAGCCAAGGGAGGGATAGTTTGCAACCCAAAGGAAATGAGCGTCCAT
>CAYFTD010000490.1:0-2037 GCA_964345915.1 uncultured archaeon | reverse complement strand
GGAACTTCAGACAGGGTGCACTGATCATGGAACGACTGTGCATGCTTGAAGCGTTCCTTGCAGAGTATCCATACATCGCCGCTGTCGAGAAGATTGCGGACGTAGAGGTGCCAGAGAGAGCAAAGGTCATGCGGACCATAATGATGGAGGCTAGTAGGATTCACTCCTTGCAGTTCTGGTGGGGTCAGTTCTCTGCCGAGCTCGGACTATTCGCTATGCTCTTGTGGCCGTGGGTTGACCGTGAATTCTTCCTAGACACCTTTGAGGAGCTCTCGGGCTCCAGGCATGCGGTGTCCTATAGCACACCTGGTGGTGTCAAGTACGACTTCAATGAGAAAGTGTTAGCCAAGCTCGACCTGGCCCTTGAACGATTCGAGGAAAGAATGCCCAAGATGCGTGACATGCTGATGGGAAGTCCGGCCTTCCGAGTACGGACAGAAGGCATTGGACAGTACACGCTAGAGCAGGGTCTCAAAATGGGTCTGAGCGGTCCGCCTATCAAAGCATGCGGGTATCCAATGGACTTGCGGAAAGATGCTCCGGACCCGAATCTGGCGTACGATATGGCTGACTGGGAGGTTCCGACAGTCGAGAGTTCTGAGCATCCTGGAGAAAGTGATGCGTACGACCGAATGGTCCAGAGGTTCAGAGAGATGGAAACATCCGTTGAGATTATGCGCCAGCTGCTGCCACAAGTTCCAGAAGGCCCTTATATCGATCCAAAGGCACGCGGCAAGACCAACAGGCTCCCTGAGGGAGAGGCGTACGGGCGCGTTGAAGGTACGAGAGGAGTCTCAACGCTCTGGCTGAAGACCACGGAGAAGGCCCAGACTCCCTACAGGGCCAAGATACGTGGACCTTGTTTCAACTCTTACTATTCGCTCAAGCATCTGGTTCCCAGTGCGAAGTTTGCTGACTTTATCGTAGTATTCGGGTCACTCGACCCATATCCAGGATGGTGGGATCGATGATGGAGGTGTCATATTGCAGGTAGACTTCTTTGCTTGGCTTCAGGGAATACCCAGTTGGATATATGGTATCATCCAATGGCTCTTCTACCTTGTCACTAACATCTTCTACTGGGTATGGGGCGTGTTCACCTGGGCATGGGCAGCCATATTCGATCCGGCAAACTTCTTCTTCCTCTTCAAGGCAATACTCTTCCCGGGTCTCGTCTTCATTGTTCTAACTCTAATCTATTCGGTGTGGTGGACCAGGAAGTTGTGGGGTCGAATCCAAGACCGACGAGGTCCTTTCCATGTGGGTAAGTACGGAGGCCTACAGCTATTCGCTGACGCCATTAAGCTGGTGGCCAAGGAAACCATCATTCCAGAAAAGGCGAAACGATGGATGTACAGGCTCTTGCCTTCACTATTGCTCGTCATTGTGTTACTTCCGTTCGCCTTCATCCCTTGGGATCCCGTTTGGTATATTGCCGACCTGTCAGTCAGTCTTGTGCTCATCTTCGCGTTTCTGACTGCGGTGCCAGTAATCGCTCTACTTTCTGGATGGATCAGCGGGTCTAAGTACACACTAATAGGAGGATTCAGAGCAGCCAGCAATCAGTTTGCATGCGAGATTCCCCTCATCATCTCAACTGTTGGACCTGCATTGTTGGCCGGGTCGCTAAGCGTGATGGGGATTGTGCAGGCCCAGGCAAATGTTTGGTACATCTTCTTGCTTCCAATCAATGTTGCCACGTTCCTAGTGGCTTCTATAGCATCAGTGGGAACCTTCCCCTTTGATGCTCCAGTGGCGGACTCGGAGATCATCTTCGGGTGGAGAACCGAATTCTCTGGAATCTACTTCACCATGACGTATTTTGCAGAGTTCGCTGAGCAGATGTTGTATTCTGCTCTGATTGTAACATTTTTCCTCGGCGGGTTCCAGGGACCTGACTTCTTGCCAGGTAGTGTCATCTTCATCATCAAGTTCCTGATAGTGTTCTTCTTCTTCGTAGTCGTGACGTCGTCTTTCCATCGTTTGAGGATGGATCAGATCGTCCGCTATTGCTGGAGGTACCTGTTGCCACTATCA
>CAYFTD010000489.1:0-2289 GCA_964345915.1 uncultured archaeon | reverse complement strand
ATCTCCTCAGCATGTATCATCTCTTGAATAGCGATCTTCTTCAGTTCGTCTCCAACTGCCACATGGTCGAAACCGTATATCTTCACATGCTGCCACATGTACTGGATGCTGACCGCAAGCTCTCTCGACACTGCTTCGTTGAGCATCTCGATTAGTTCCTTTGACGCCATAATCTATCGCCTCTTGCTAAGTACTAGCAAAACCGAGATTATGCATCATTACCATATTAGTCCTTCACTAGAACCCTTTTGAAACCGCGGAGAGAAGACACCTCAAAGCCAACTACTGAAGATTCAAGCTATATGCTTCCTACTCAACGTCATTCATCAGACGTAGGAAACTCGTTCACTTCGCTCCGAACCACTGTCTTGGCAATCCATTTGCCAGTACTGCCAAGAGTTTCTGCTACTATGATAACGGACTCTCCCTCTTCAAGCGTTTCGAAAGAAGTGAAAGTGCCCACATCCAGTCTGACGTACTCGCAGTCTTCAGTGAGAATTGTGATGAAGCCGTCTCTCATGTCCGAAGTCCCAACCAATTGAGTCTGTGAATGCACAATCTCCCCACTGTACGTTCTGATCAAGACACTCACTCCTTCGGGTCGATAGCTCTTTCCGCTCCTTACAGGTTCGCCAAGAACTTCTCTATCTGGAACTCCCACTCGCGCGTTGTCAAGGTCACTTCATTTTCATCATCGGACTCGACAACCCTCACCGTCACAAATCCAATGTCGCTAGAGAACTCTATACAACATCCTTCTTCAATGTCTGTAATTGTCAGCCCGTATCTACCCTCGAATGCTGCCTTCGCCTTTCTCATGATCTCTTCCAGACCTAATTTGGTCTTCTTTGACATGACCTTCATCATTCTTCACTATAGTTAAGACTCCACATCATATAGGGGTTTGTATCTGTGAGCTGCCACAGCTGTTATTCACAGCCTCTCTAAGAACCGACAATTGCATATCGCCGTAATTGCCAGTGATCTACGGTGCTGAATGTTTGATGAACAGCTGTATCATGAGGCACTAAGAACGCAGCCGGCACCAACGCTCTTATTAGGACTGATTAACGATAGTTAATATTATGAGAACTACATGCAGAAAGAACGCATTCATATCGCTGTCAGGTCCACATCCGACGTTCATAATCACAGTTGCAGATCCTGAAAGCGGGAAGAAGTCTGCGATCACAATGGCATGGACTACTCCTCTCTCAGTCAGACCACCACTCTTTGGAATAGCCATTACTCCCAGAAAGGCCACCCACGATGCCATTGAGAGAGCAAAGGTATTCACAATCAACATTCCTTCGAAGGACATCCAATCAGAAACATGGTGGATAGGAACTCACACGGGAAGAAACTATGACGACAAGATCTCCGCGGCGGGATTGACGTATTTGCCCGGGAAGATTGACAAGAATGCTATCTCGATTCAAGAGGCCATTGCATCCATCGAATGTAGAGTTGTGGAGCAATTCAGCGTGGGAGATCATACACTCTTCGTGGGCGAAGTAGTGTCGGTCGACGCTTCTGAGGAGTTCTTTGACATTGAAAGAGGGCTCTGGATTCCTGAAGCAGTAGAACGGATTTTCCATTTGGCATATGATGTGTTCGTTTTCAGTCAGAAGGAGAAGGTTGCTAGATAACAGTCCTCTTCTCCCAGTGAGGAAGCTGTGGGTCCTGAAGGCAACCTTTGCATCTACAGTCAGGGTACTCTCCGTTGCCTTCTCGGCTAAACAATGCGAAAGAACAGATACCTCTAGAGTTCCCAAACCCTCAAATCAATGAGAACACCCAATGAAATCATGAGTCTTCTTCTCGTTTTGAATGACCCTCCATACGGTACCGAACGTTCATACAATGGACTGCGCCTTGCGCGGGCCTTGACGAAACAGGATTCTGGACTTCAGGCAAACATATTCCTGCTTGGTGATGCTGTTTCATGTGCAGTTTCAGGTCAGAAGACTCCTGATGGCTACTACAATCTAGAGAAAATGATCGCGGCGCTAGCAGGGAAGGGAGTCACAATCAAGTGCTGTGGAACTTGCTTAGATGCTCGTGGATTGAATGAGGCTTCTCTGATTCCGGGGGTGACCCGAGGCGGAATGGGCGACCTAGCCAGTTGGACTATGGAGTCCAGCAAGGTCATCACCTTCTGAAAGGGGCCTCCAAGTTTCCTCTACCGGAAGTTAGAAACAGTCTGTATCCAAGTATATCTGTATGAAGAAGGTTGGCGAACTCTATCTCTGTGAAGAATGCAAACTACTCTACCGCGAGGAGTCATGG